>NZ_JAMYQN010000026.1:0-83063 GCF_040320905.1 Mesorhizobium sp. M0590 | reverse complement strand
CGCGGGCGTTGAAGCGGCCACTCCCCTTCCCGGCACCGCTGCTTGCACCGAGGCGATAGGGATTGCCGCCCTGCTTGCGGATGGCAATCTCGACCTGGCGCACAAAGGGCAGCGTGCGCGAATTGACCGGCGCGCCGCCATGCCGCGTCCGGCCGGTGCGAACCTGGAATTGGTCGCTGTCACGATCTGCCATGACGGCAGCATCGGGCGTCGGGATTCGCTCTTCAAGACGGCCGGAACGCTGAGCGTGCTATGGAGCGCAAAGACTTGCTGTGGCGTATAAACGGCGGATCGCACATCGCCCGGGCACCGCACCTTTACTTTTCAGATCAGCAGGATAGCGGACCAACCGGCACCCGCCACACCTCGCGTGGTGCCTCCCGGTGTCCGCATGTGCCGGAAAAAACAATGTGCAGACACACACTTACGAGCGAAGCGAGGGCGAGCGCCAGCTCGCTTTATCTTGCTGTCCCCCACCACCCTCGCTGTCCCCCACCACCCTCGGTAACCGTCCGGATCCTGCACATCTTTCGGGTCGTGCAATCTCGCAACATGTGACGTTCCTTGCTATTGAGAGATTTCCGGCGGTGCCTCAACGTTCCTGGGACAAGGCCAACAACCCGTGCTGGTCGACGCATGACGCGACCTGGTATCGGGCCGTTTTGAGGCGGAGGAATATTGCCGCCGGCGCAAGCTTTCGACGAAGACTTTTGAGCTGTGAGTGCGCCATCTGGTGAGCCCGGAAGATCGGCGCAAACGTACGGAATATCTGCGGAAATTGCGCCAGGAAAAGCCGGAAAAGCGGGGCAAGAAAGGGCCGCCGAAGCGACGCAAGAGCCCGCGCCGCTACCGCTACAGCGTGCGTACGGACACCGGTCCGATTGCCCTGCAGGCGTTCTGGGGCAAGCATGTGGAGGCGATGAACTGGAGCGGGTTGGGGCTTGCCGAATATGCCGCGGCGCTCGGACTTTCGCCCCATGCGCTGCGCAAATGGCGCGCTCGTCCCCGAGGAATTCGAGGCCGAAGTGGACTGGCGATCTCTGTTGCATCCGAGTGCGCGGGCTCAATTCAGCAGCGCTGCTAATTGCGTACGGCGCCAATGTCACTTGACACCGCCGTTGACGGGCGGTCGAACCGGCGCCGCTTCAGCAACGCACAGAAGCAGGCGATCGTGCAGGAGACGGAGAAGCCCGGCGTCAGTGTGGCGGAGGTTTGCCGCCGCCATGGGATGGCCACCAGCATGCCTTCGGCCGGCGTGTCCAGTTCGGCGTGACCGCTCGCAAGGCGCCGCAATTGGCAACGGTTGCACTCATCCATGGGACGGAAACCGAACCGCCGGTACTGACTGCCCTGCGCAATCTCGTACGACCGCCGGACGGCGTGATGACAGCCCAACTGGACGACGGGCGGCGCGTCTTTGCATCCGTCGGCACAATGCAGATGCAGTCCAGCAGCATCTCGCGGCGAGGAAGAACGCATCATGATCGTCGTTCCGACGGGGGTGAAGGTGCATCTGGCGCTCGGTCATACCGACATGCGCAAGGGGCTCGATGGGCTCGCGGCGCCGTGGTGTCAAACGAGTTGTCAGCTGCGGGGTGGCAAGCGCTTCAAAAGCAGCACGCCGTTCATCAGATATTCGTTGAGCCAGTAGGCGGCAGCCGTTCGGGCGCATGCCGGCTGCCATGTCAGCAACATCCATCCTGCCGATCGGCGCGAGGCGGTGCAGCCCACCTGAATGAGTCCCACAAGAGGTACACGCGAGGGCCAATTCATGCCGGGGCGAGACCAGGACCGCGGCACAGAGTGTCGCGACGACAATTGTTCATGGCTCAATCCTGCGACGCAGGAGCCATGATTCATGGCGCTGGCTTGCGTTGGGCTGTGCGCTTGGCGCGCGGAGAAGCGAGGGGGAAAGCCTTCCTGCTTCCCCGACGCGATCGGCAACTTGTCTGCAGCCGGACCGAACGATCGCAGCGACACTTGCCTGCTTGATATTTACACGGAATGAGGTTTGTTGGCGGAGTAACGAATTATTTGCCTGGATTGGCGAATAGACAGACCATCCGTTTTCAAAGCGCGCTTTGGACAAGAGGAAATTCGATGACCGTTTCTCCAGACCCAAGCGACCAGGCTGATCTCGTATCAATCACCGCTGACATCGTTTCCGCCTACGTTTCGAACAATCCGTTGCCGGTCGGCGAGTTGTCGAAGCTGATCGGGGATGTCTATGTCGCTTTGCAAGGGATCGGCACACCTGTGGCTCCGACCGCAGCCAAACTGGAGCCGGCGGTGTCGATCAAGAAGTCAGTGTCACCTGATTTCATCATATGCCTGGAAGACGGGAAAAAGTTCAAATCCTTGAAGCGGCATATCGGAACGCACTACAATCTGAGTCCGGACGAATACCGCCAGAAATGGAACCTGCCCTCCGACTATCCTATGGTTGCGCCGAACTACGCGGCGACTCGCTCGGCCCTGGCAAAATCAATAGGATTGGGCCGCAAGGCGGCAGCGCCAGCGACAGCTGCGGCGGAAAAACCAAAACGAGCTGCTCGCGCGCCAGCGGCGGCAGCAATTGCCACGGCAATCAAATCGCCGGTGAAGAAGGCGCGCAAAACACCCGTCAAAGCATAGCGTGCTGCACCAGATAGAGGTGCAGTGGCGAACCTGAACATGGCGAAGCCCCGCCTTGCGCGGGGCTTCGTGTTAGCTCGGATCACTCGGCGGCGCGGCGGGACCAGATGAGCGAGAACTCGCCCCCGGGGTCGGTTTCGACCAGGCTCGCATAGATCGGAGCGGGGAAGCTGGGATCGTCGAGCTTGACTGAGTGATAGTCGCGGCCCTCGCGCGAGGTCTTCTTCCATGCCGCCCCGAACTCGATGGCGCCGGCGAAGATGCGGAAGTCCGGACCTTTTTCATTGTCGCCGTCGACCGGGGTGAACGACACTGTCTTGACGTTGAGGTTGAGGGTTTTGACTGAGCCGGAGAAGCCGTTCGCGGTGCGGGAGAATGTGCCGATCGTCGCCATTGTGGTGGTTCCTTCTGTTTCTCGGGCCGCGCCCATTGCGGCCTCACATGAGGGACCACTCGTCAAGCTGTGGCTCTGAGCTGCTGAGTGGTCGTTTCTGGAGGACGCTCCGCTCGGTGCGAGGCGTCCTGTCAAGGGTGCTCAATCGCCGTTGCGGCGGTTCGGACGTGACCAGATGAGGCTGTAGCCCTGGCCGTCCTCGCCCACGACGAGGTTGGCGTAGATCGGAGCGGTGAAGCTCGGGTCGTCGAGCTTGAGACCCAGTTAGCTGCGACCCTCGTTGGACTGCTTGGACCAGGCCGCCCCGATTTCGATGCGGCCGACGAAGACCCGGTGGCTGGGAGCGTTTTCGCCGCTGGCGCGCGTATCGGGTACGATACGGACCTTCTTGGCCTGGAGGGAGAGGGTGACGATCTCGCCGCTGAACTCGTTGTTGTCCGATTGCTGGAAGTTGCCGATGGTAGCCATTGTCGTTCTCCTGACTGGTTGCCGAAGCCGCCCTGTGCGGCCTCGATAGCGGTCGTGAGGCGACGATCGGGCCGACTGCATCCTGTGGACCGCAGCGCCAGCGGAGGACGGCGGCAGCCGAGCTTGTTGTCCCGCGAGGAATGCGGCAAAGCCGCAGGGGAAGAAGGTCGGGGAAGCCGTTGCAGGCAGAGGCCCGACCGGCGCCAGACCAGCCAGTAGAGAGGCCGTATAGGGAGGATTTCAGCATCAGTCTCTCGAGAACGATGCTGGCCATCGGCCCTTCAGCCACGCATTCGGCACAAGCAGCGCGATCCCTACCGCCACATGAACCTGAGGTCTGAGCCCATTCCTGATCCGCGCGTTTGCACGTATCAACCTCACATCCGGTCGCCGCTCGAGCGGCCGCACCATAATCCCGCCTGCGGCGGCAAGGGCTCAGGAGGACGAGACCAGTCTCGATGACGGCGTTCAAAGCCATGCCGCAATGCGGTCGTCCACCTGGTTCCGGCGGGGCTGATCAGGCCCTGGCCGAACTGGAATGCGGTCAGATCGTCATGGTCTTACAAACGCTCCTTCGATCACCACGCCGGCGCGGACGTATTTCCACAAAGCCACGATCAGCTTGCGGGCCAGCGCGGTAATCATCACCTTCTTGAAGCGTCCGCCATTCTGGGCAACTCGCTCGTTGAACCAGCGGCTGAGCGCCGAGGCGGGCTGGTGCCGCAACCAGAGCCACGCCATTTCCAGCAGCGTCGATCGCAAGCGTGGGTTTCCGGACTTTCCGATCCCCTGTTCCCGGTCGATCGACCCGCTTTGCCATGGCGTCGGCGCAAGGCCGGCATAGGCCGCCAGCTGCCGGCGATTGTCGAAGCACCGAAACAAGCCCTCTCCCCACAGCACGGCCGCAAACTCTGGTCCGATACCGACGACTTTCGACAGCATAACCACTTCACGCGCCGATTGGCGTTCTTCGGCGAGCATGGCGTCCCGTTCCGCCTCGACTGCCTTGATCTGATCGAGCAACATTTCCATTCGGTCGACCTCACGCAGAACCTGGCGCTTCATATTTGCGGGCAGATCCCGTCCATCGCCGGTGTGAAGAGTTTCCAGCCGATCGCGACGATCACGCCGCAAAGGATCGTAGCCGGTGATGCCCTGCGAGAAGAGCAGACCCTTGATCCGGTTGCCGTGCCGGATGCGTTCTTCCATCAACACCTTGCGCTCCCGGACGATGCGGCGGCGATCCTCCTCATAAGGGCTCGGCACGCGTAGCATGGAGCAGACTCGCGGTTCGCCACGCTTGAACGCCAGCAGCGACGCCGAGTGGTTTTGAAAGCAAGGCAGCGCACAAAGAGCTGGACGAGATCTTTGTTTCGGTGGAGTTGAGCAAGAAGTCCTGGCTGGTCACCTCGATTCGCCGGGAGCTGGCGGGTTATCGCGCCATACCATCCCCGGCGCGGATATTGCCGGGCTTCTTGGCCGCCTCGCTCAGTTGAAGCAAAGGCTCGTAGCCGAACCGGCCGCGACTATCCGTTCGTCATCATTCAAGGGGCCGGCCTTGATGGCTTCTGGGTCCACCGAGTTCTGGAAGCAGAAGGCCACGACACTCATGTCGTTGACGCGGCATTTTGAACATCACTACGGTTCGGTCGCTCCTCCAAGCGCCCGCCGTGCGGGTGGCGGAGGAGTTGTATGGCCTCATGAGGGTTGAACGAATGTTTCGGGCAAGTTTGCAGCCAGCTCCGCCGACTGAACCAAGTCCGGAGATTCCATATCGACGCTTGGGTTGGACGCTCGCGCCAGCCGGAACCAACGGCGGCCACAAGCGGTTTACCAATCGAAGGGACTGCAATGGATGCAGGATAATGGAATTTTTGGATATGGAACTGGCGAGAGCCCGACAGCGGCTCAACGGAGCGCAGCTTTCCCTTAAACGTGCGAATGAAATGCTGGATGAAGACTGCGGCGTCGGCATCAATATCGCGCTGTGCAGCAGGATACGGGCTGCGCAACGGCGCGTGGTGGAGGCCAGATCGCGGTTGACGAAGATCGATCCCACCAGCGCTGACGGAGTTCGCACACGTTGAACCATCCGGGCCGTGAAAGCCTTCCGATCCGCCGCTGCCCCATGTCGTCACGGCTAGCGCCTCAGACCGCGCAGCAATATGTGAGGACCGGCCTCTCATTCGTCACGGCCCTCCGGCCAGCTCTTTGCGAGCGTAAGATCGGACAGCGGAACCAAAGGCGGATTCGCGAATTCTACCGCTAGACAATTGGATTGTCGCCCATGAGGCTCGCGACCCTCCACCTTGAAACTGCGAGATACGGCGATGTATATCGCGCCGCCAGGCTCGCGCGACTGACGCGGCAAATGATCCGGCACATCAAGCGCACTGACACCTCGGCTCAAAACGTCGAGCAAGCGCTGGCTAGGTTGGCCGAAGCAAACGCGCCCATGGATCGGCTCACGCTGCATCAGTAAGGCCGCCACGCTCATGCCCGCCCCCGCATCGGCACGATGTGCGGCGGGTTGTTCGTGTGGCGTTCCCTCCACATCCGTTTCGCGGTGCCGGGGATGGCGCTCATGATCTTGGCGATCGGGCGCTCGCTGCCCAGTCGAGTAGATCGAGCTGCGCTGGGTCATGATATCGCTTCTTCGTGACTCCGCTGGTCCTTAATCGGTTGTTCTTGCGAGACTTATGTAACATCGTGCCAGCGCCGTTCAGCGCATCGTTGCCGCCACGGCCTCGGATGATGTCGGCGACATTGAAAGAGCCGAGCCGTTGATGCAGCCCAGTTCGCTGCTACGGTCAATGATCCTGGTCGGCGGCAGACTTAAAAGTGCTGACGGGTGGCTAGAATGTATTACGTCCACGGATATGCCTACGAGAACGTCTTCCCCTTCCCGGGTGACTTTACGCGGCTTCCTCATCATCGTCCGACTCGTACTTTCGAGCTCGTGACGCTGGATCCCGGGTGCTGTCAGGCCGCATGCCGGCGATAGCAAAAGAACGCCCCCTCAATAGTGGGTCTTGCGATGTAGCGGTCTCCCACCCTCAAATTCCAAACAATTCTCTGTTGGAATACAGCGCGCTCTGAAGCCCAGGATGGCGCCGAAAGCTGTTTGCTGGGCCGTGCGCCAAATCAGCCGAATTGCTCTCTAGAAAGCCGTTCTTCTCCATACTTCTGTGCTACGCTATTTAGCACACAGGTTGGCGATCTCAATGAATTCAAGTGCTTGGCGCATAGCGCCTAGCATCGAGTTTGCGGCCTGCTGCGCTGGAGCGAGAGAACCCGACGACGAACGCGAACGCCCATCGACAGGTTTGAGAGATTTTGCTCTAGTGAGAGTATGATCCACGCCGCATAGACCGGTGTTATTTCCCCTGGCGATTCTTCCAAGAGATCGCGTCCTCAAGCCGGTCGTCACCCCAGAAAATCTCCTTGCCGACGACGAAAGTCGGCGAGCCGAAAATGCCGAGGCTCTTGGCTTGGTTCGTCGCGTCAACAAGCCCCGCCACGGCTTCTTCCGCGTCCGCGCGTGCCAGCACATCCTCCACATCGGCGCCGGCCTCCGTGATACTCTGGCTGATGTTCGGCTCATTTCCGGCAGGAAGTCCTTCTTCGATCCATCGCCTGTAGCTTGCCCGGACATAGGCGGGACACCAGCCTTCTGCTGCCCCCACGATTGCTACACGGTTCGCCCGTTCCAGCTCCGCTAGAGGGTACGGCGCCGGGAGCTTCGGCGAGAGCCCGCGCATTTGCGAGCGCCGCTCGATGTCCCTCCACATATAGGCGGCCTTTGCCGGCTTGTTCACAAAGGGGACGTTGTTCATCTCGATCATCACCACCCGCACATTGAAGGGTTTCCAGACGAAACGAACGCCAGTCTGCTTCTCGACCTGCTCGATGCGCATGACCGACAGGTATGTGTAGGTGCTGCCTATTGAGAACCAGAAGTCGATGATTGGCATTACCTAAAACTCCAGAGCATGACCCGCCTTGTCGCCAGCGAGGTGTGCTCCCAACGCGGCGATCCCGCTCCCGACATTAAGGCAGGCCTGGCTTCGTTGCCATTGTGGTTACCAATACGTCACCGGAAACCTGCGAGGCCAGGAAATTGCGAGCGTCGCGTATGTCCCGAGAGAACTCTGCATCTGCAAAGGGAACCAGGAGTTGCTCCAGCATCGAGCAGGGATAGAGCCCAGGGCTGGCCTCGTGTGCGAAACGCGCGAGATCTGTCGCGGCTCGAAGTTCCAACATTCGGGCGTCCTGCTGCCGCGCAACCTCCATTGCGGCGAGGAGGCTGGTTTCCACCCGGGAGAGGTCCGGCTGTGGTTGCTTCAGTGCCACCAGGCCATCGAGCCGATGAAGTTCAGCCAGCCAGAACTGCTCGCCCGACCGGCCAACGAACGCGAAACCTTCCCGCACCGCAGCCTCTGCTGCCACCGTATTGCCGGCCTTCAGAAGGCATTCGGCAAGCTGCGCGACGAACACTGACTCGAATAGGTGAGCGTCGCGCGTTCGATTGGAATCGAGCGCCTGACGGATCGTCGCTATGTTCTCGTCGGTTGGCTCGCGCCGGGCTCGCACACATGCATGGCATAGAACGCCGTTTCGCTTCAGGTGCTCGACCTTCCGTTCGCCGCAATAGGTGACGAGCGCAACAGCATCGCTCTCGCAAGCGTCGAGATTGCCGAACAGAAATTGTGGCCACACGATCGTGTAGAAGTTGCCTGCCGCGACGGTGTGAGCGTTGCCATGATTTAACAGCTCTGACCGCACCTGTTCACTGGATTTCGCGACGCCCTCGTACTGTCCCAGCAGAGCTAACGCCATTGTCTTCCAGTACAGGACGTTCAGGCCGGGGTCGATGCCAAACCAGGAGCTCAACACCTTCTGGCGGTCGGGGTCACGATATCTTTCAGCCGACTGCAGACTTTCCAGAGCCTCGCGAGAACGTCCGGTCAGGACCTGGGTCGTCCCGAGAAGCCGATAGGCGACCAACTTGAATGTCGGGTCGACCTGGCGGTCCGCAAACTCTACAATCTGCCGCGCTAGGGCGAACGCATCCTCCATCTTCCCCGCGAAATAGCTGCTCGCGCAAAGGCCATGCAGAACCGAGAAGCGTTGCAAGTCGGAACCGACGCCTGCGTCAAGCAGTGATTTGGCACTAGTCAACGCCGCAACTGTTTCCTGGAACGGCAGCAGCGAGTTGGCGCGGGCGACCAATAGAGCCAGTTCAAGTGGTCGACGCACCTGCTCGTCTTCGATTTGCCGGGCTGCCGTCAATCCGGCCCCGGTGTGCTGAGTGGCCTCGGCAAGAGCTGACCGCGACAGGGCCAATTCCGCAGCAGTCAGCCAATAGTGCGCCGCCGGCTCCGAGAGTCCCGCCTCAGTGTAGTGATGGGCGATCACCGCCGGCGCGGATTCGCTGCTATCAGCAAAGCGCTCGACAATTGACCGGGCGATGTCCGCATGGATGCGCTGTCTGCGGGAGCGAAGCAGCGAGTTGTGGGCTGCATCCTGCACGAGCGCGTGTTTGAAAACATAGATCGTGTCACCTATGGCGGCGCGAGAGAATACCAGCTCCGACTCGACCAGTTTGTGTAACGCCTCCTTAAGCGCGGTTCCGGTAATCGGCGAGATCGCTTCCAGCAGACGGTACGAAAATTCCCGGCCGATCGCCGCGCCAATCTGTGCGATTTCCCGGATCGACCCGAGCCTATCCAACCGCGCCATTAGGGAGTCCTGCAGCGTCGATGGAATCGCCAGTGCCGTCAACGGCGCGGCCAGCACAAAACACTGGCTTTGCTCGCGCAGTTGCCCCGATTCAAGGACCGCCTTGGTCAGCTCCTCGACGAATAAGGGAACGCCGTCAGTCTTAGAGATTATCGCGCTTTGCACTTCTGCAGGAATCTCCTTGCCGCCGGTGATGCGATCGATCATGGCTGCAGCGTGACGCCGTCCGAATCGGTTGAGCGCCAGCCCATGGCCTTGACCGACCCAGGGATTTGTAAACTCCGGGCGAGAGGTCACTATCAACAGCGCCCGCAATCCCGGTACTCGCTCGACGATGCCGCTGAAGAAATCCAGCGAGGTGGGGTCTATCCAGTGCGCGTCCTCCAGCACGGCAAACACGGGCGCCTCTCGCGTCAGCCCGGCGAACAGCTCAATCAACGCGCAATCGTCTGCTCCTTTGCCTCGCTCGGCACTACTCCGAGGTCCTGAAAGTGTCCCTCGGTCGAGATCGACAGAAGCGAGGCGAGATAGGATGCGACGCCCCGGCCACCGAGGCCCGAGCGGGCGATTAAAGCTTCGAGCCTTTCGATTTGCGCTGTCGGCGGCTCGCCGGACCTAAGACCCAGCGAAGATGATATCTGTCGGACGACTGGATACATCGAGACGTTGCGATGGTGCGGAGAACACTGGTAACGCACAAGGCCATAAGGTTGACCCACGATCCGTTCGCGCAGTGCCTCCAACAGGCGTGACTTGCCGATGCCTGCCTCGCCGGTCAGCAACACTACTTGGCCTTCCCCCCCGCACGCGTCGCTCCAGCGGTCGGCAAGCAACGCCACTTCCTGATCACGTCCCACCAGGGGCGCGTTCGACCGGGACGCCTCGAACCGATTGACGTTCTCCGTCTCGCGGAGGACCTCCCAGGCCGAAACCGGAGCATCAAAGCCTTTGATGACGTGGACGCCCAAGGCCTTGAGCTCGAATACCTCGCCAAGTAGTAGGCGCGTCGAAGACGCGATGACGATGCGGCCTGCGTTCGCCAGACCCTGAAGCCGGGCCGCGAGATTCGGCGTATCGCCGACCACCGCATGCTCGCGCGATGCACCATGGCCGATCACGTCCCCCACCACCACCAGGCCAGTCGCAATTCCGACGCGCGCCTGGAGTGTGCCTGCTGCCGCCGTTTCAATCGTGGCAACCGCAGCTACGATCTCCAGAGCGGCACGCACGGAACGCTCCGCGTCGTCTTGATGGGCAAGCGGATAGCCGAAATAGGCCAACACGCCGTCACCCATGAACTTCGCAACAAACCCCCCGTACCGGGCGATGATGACGGAGCAGGCTTCTTGGTAAGCGCGCAGTACGTTGCGCATCTCCTCCGGATCCAGCCGTGTCGACATTTGCGTCGAGCCGACGAGATCGCAGAACATAACTGTAATCTGACGTCGCTCAGCTGTGTCGACATGCGGCGTCGTCGGCTCTATGGGCTCGGGTTCCAATTGCCGCGCACCAAGGCGTTCGATTGCCTTCAACAACCGCTTGCGATGCCCGAGAAGCACGCCGATCTTTTCCAGGTCGGCGTCCGTAAGGTCAGGCAGCACTTCGCTGTCTATCCCGTTCTCACGGAACGAAGCTTCATATTGAACAAGACCGAGGCTCTGCAGCCATTTCCCTAAATTCATGGACGTATCGCAGCCCGATTGGACCAATAGTCCTCAAACGGGAGCCGGATGTCTAGTGAAGAGAATTCCGGGTAGTGGGTCAGTTTGAAATCTGACGCTGCGCTTTTTGCCAGGCGCCGTTCTTCGCTCAGCTCTGGGCATATTTGTCAGTTCTTCGGCATTTGGGGTGGCACAAGTTGAACGTATGGCGTCGTCGGTTCCTTATCAGGGCGAATGCGACTGGGGGCCGGCTTCCCGTGTTTGCCGAGCGACCTAATGTATTGATAGAGCGATTGCATATCGCTCTCGTCCATCGCTCGAAGATTGTACCAAGGCATCGGTGGAGACGTTCTAATGCGCTTCAGCATCCCTACAAATCCACGCTCGGTCATTACCGAAGCATCTATCCGAAGATTGGTCGCATAGGTCGTGCCCCAAGGACCGCGCCAACCGACCGAGTTGCCCATTAAAGCCTTTTCAGGATCAATCTTGCCTTCTGTTTCCCGGTAGCCTTCGGTATGGCAATCGTGACACCCGCCGATGATTGATACCTGCAACCCTCGTTCGACCGATACTTCGCCTTGAGCGAAGGCTGCAATTGGCATCGTGAGACCGGCTAATAGGAAAAACAGGCTTGTGACACGCATCCTTCCCTCCCATGCGTTCCGCTAAGCAGTATGAGCCAACGTCCGAAGGCGACGGCTAGCTTGAAAGGCTCTTTTTGTAAGGGCCGCGAATAGCCGGTTTCTCGGCTTCTCTCGCTTCGATCAGCGCAACGATGTCACCAATCTCCCAAAGCTTGTCAGTGACGCCAGTGGCCATCGCAGGCGTCATGCGCAACGTGGCATGGATGCGAACAAAATTGTAGTACATGAAATGCAACGCCACCGCATTGGCGTGAGCCTCCACCTTCTTGGAAAAGCCATTGGTCAGGCGAGTGAAGCGGCGCATGTGCATCCGCATGGTCAGGTTCTGGCGTTCCGCAAATGACGTGCTGACATGCTTGATGTCAGGATTTCCTTCGATCCGTTCTTTCCGCGCGCCAGTGCATTCGGCGGGGCTATAGCGGCCCTTGGCGCTGTCAGGCGAAGTGCCATAGAGCTTGATCAGCATGGCATAGTCGATATCGCCGCCGAACGCACCTTCAACAGCCTCTAGCGACTTGAACCCCCGACGTCAGCACCGAAACATTCTGCCGCATCTTACCCTGTCCGATTTGCACGTCGCTACTCGCCTTTCCCGAACGAGCCGGCCAAGCAGCTTCCGCACCACGCAACATCTCTTATCTTGGGCAACACGGTCTCTTCATTACCGGATGTGCGGGATGTGGATTTGTTGTGCCGAGTGCAATATGGCCCCGTTTACCGGGACCGAGGCTTGTCGAAACAGTCAACCGCCTGGATTTGATATCGTTGTGCTGTTTCAGTACCGACGTTCTCGAGGCCGCGTCTATGAAGAGTGACGCGCTTTCGTACCCGCCCCGCGGCCTCTCTCGTGAGGAAGCAGCGCGCTATGTCGGCGTCGGATCGACACTATTCGACGACATGGTTGCTGACGGCCGCATGCCGAGGCCTAAGCACGTCAACAGTCGCGCGATCTGGGATCGTGTGGCGCTCGATATCGCTTTCTCCGCCCTGCCAGACAAAGACAATGGTCTCCAACAACTATTGGAGCGGAGCAAACGAGAGCCGACAAGGAGATAAGCAACTACGCACATTGCGTATACGCTGCAGGCGTAGTACAGTCATCGCCTGAGCGGATGAGATGACGTGAACGACAATGAAAAGCTCGCGCGAGAAGTGAAAGCCTGGCGGGCGAAGGGAGGATTCACCGCCGAGAGTGCAGCCAAGGTCTTGGGAATACCGAAACGCACTTTTGAAGGCATAGAGCAAGGTCGAGGCTTCCCTTACCCGGTACTCTTGCGCATTGCCATGGAAAGCAAGACCCTTTCGCTTCAGGCAATGTTGGAGGATTCCCCGCCTGTGGAGCAACGGCAGCGGAAAACTCAAAGGGAGATTTGATGGTCAGGCCTTTTAAAGATGTCCGCTACCCCGGCGTTTCGTCGCGCATCAAGAACGGAAAGCTCGTCTATCGCTATCGCGGCAAAGGAATGCCCGAAATTCGGCTTCCTGGCGCACCAGGCGATCCTGAGTTCGAAGGCGCCTATGAACAGGCAACGCAAGGCCAAGGCCAAAAGGCCGTCATCATTGACTTGCCCGGTCGGGCGTTGCCAAAGACATTTGGTCATGCTGCACGCCGACTTGAAGCGACGATGGAATGGCTGAACTTCGATGAAGCGACGCAGCAGAAGAATGCTCGGCTTATTGAGTGCTTCCTTCAGATGCAGGTCGATCCTGCCTATCCGCTGACTTGGCGCAATACGCCGGTGGAACATCTCGATGCCGACCATCTGCGTGCGATTATCGAAAGCGTCTTTGCCACCAACCGGACGGTTGCCAAGCACCTGCTGGTGGCAATCAAGAAGCTCCTGTGGGTGGCGATCGAAGTTGAGAAATGGATCAAACCGCAGGACGATCCCTCGCTGTCGATCCGCGTCCGCATTCCCAAATCGACTGCCAATCCCGCCTGGCCGATCGCCATTCGTGAAAAGTTCGAGGCGCACCATCCAATCGGCTCAGCGCCGCGCACCTGCTATGCGCTCGGTTTCTGGCTCGGCAACCGACGCGGCGATATCGCCTCACTGGAATGGGACGACTTGGTCTTCGAGGAGATCGAATTGTTCGATGGCTCCTTGGAAACAATCGAAGCCTTCGACTTCCGACAGCAGAAAAATCGCAACCGTCATGGCGGGCGCGAGATGTTCATCCCGGTTGTGGACAAGCTGGCGCAAGCTTTAGTGCCATTAGATCGCTCTAAGGGTGGCACGGTATTGAAGAACGCCTATGGGCGTCCGTTCTCCGAAAAGAGCCTCACCGGCATGATGGCACATTGGAACAAGCAGGCCGGCATCCCGGAGGGCTACACCTTGCACGGGCTGCGCCGTACCTTCGGCACGTATCTCGCCGAATGCAACATCCAAGCGCGCGCTATCATGGAGGCGATGGGGCATTCTTCAATGACGGTAACAGACGAGTATGTGCGAGAGGCCAATAAGAAACGGATGGCTGTCGATATCGCCCGCGCCATTAACGAGCGGGAAGCCAAACGCGACGCCATGAAGCAACGGATACCCCTGCGCGTCATCAAATGAGTGAATCAACCCGACCAAGTGGAGGGTGGCATATCGGCCGCCCTTTTTTGGGCCCATAATGGGCCCAAACGTTTTGGGCCGAGGCGTATTTTCTTCAATAAAATCAATGGTTATGGTGGGCCCGGAGGATGTTTGGAAAAGAAGCTAAATCAAGCAGTTAGGAACCAGTGGGACAGCAAAGCATTCAAATCTGTTCCAATGTTTTTCGATGTTCTTGTCCCACCTGCGGCGCTACATTTCCACCCGATTAACGCCTCGCTCACCTTAACACGGTGGAAGGAGGATCATGACGGTGTTTCAGTCTCACATTGGAAGGTCGCGGTAGAACCATTGACGACACTCTGCGACGAGCGAGGAGCGTCTCGTTCGGGGCCGTTAACGGCCTGGCAGCTTTCAGGATGACTGGCAAGAAAGCCGACCGTTGCGCCCAGCGTAGTGCGGACCGCTTTGCGCGGCGGGTTCAACCGATCGCTGCAACACACTCAGCGAACTTCTCCGCTGGGGTCTGATAGAGCAAGGTCTTTCTGGGGCGTTCGTTGAGCTGCCGCGCGATGGCGCTGAGCTTTGCCTGGCTGTGCAGGGACAGGTCGGTGCCACGTGGCAGATATTGGCGCAGCAGTCGGTTGGTGTTTTCATTCGAGCCGCGCTGCCAGGGTGATCGAGGATCGCAGAAGTAGACCTCGACGTCCGTGGCCAGTGTCAGTCGCTGGTGCTCGGCAAGCTCTTTGCCTCGGTCCCACGTCAGCGATTGATAGAGTTCCCCGGGCAATTTCTGCGACTGCTTGATTAGGCCTGAGACGACGCTTTCGGTATCTTTGTTGGCGACCTTGATCAGCATCACATAGCGCGAGTGACGCTCGACCAGCGTCGCCACGTAGCTGTTCTTGGACCCGCCGATGAGGTCGCCCTCCCAGTGGCCGGAAACTGCTCGATCTTCGACGGTGGCGGGCCGTTCGCTGATGGAAATTGCATCCTTGATCTGGCCCAGCCCACTCCGCTTCATGCTGGCGTGCCGGGAACGGCGGATCGTGCGCCTGGCTCTAAGATGCTCCAGCAGTTCCTTTTTCAGCACTCCACGTGCCTGGATGAACAGGCTGCGATAGATCGTTTCGTGCGACACCTGGTTATGCGGCTCCCCTGGGTAGGTGCGCTTGAGCCAGCCGGCAATCTGCTCTGGCGACCATTTCCGCTGCAGCTTGACCGATACTGTCCGGGCTAGTGACGGACAGCAAGCCAGCTTGCACAGCTTGGGGCGCAGGGCCCGATCCCAAGCGGCGTGATCGGAACGTGCTGCTCTATACCGATCAGGCCCGCCATTGCGAAGGATCTCACGACTGATCGTGGACGGCGATCGACCCAGTGTGTGGGCGATCGAACGCAAAGAGCACCGCGTACTGAGCCCTCAGGATATCTCCTCCCGCTCGCCCAGACTGAGCGCCTTGGGCGCCCGTCGCCGCTCGGCTGGGCGAATGCCGCCGGCTGGGGAGATCACCGAGAACACCGATGATGACGCCCGATCAAACCGCCGCCCAATCGACTTCATCGACTCGCCAGCCTGCCATCGATCCCAGATCTCCGATCGCTGGGCGGCAGAATAATAGATGCGACCTCGCTGCTTCATGGCCCACACTCCATCTCTGATGAAAGACTAGTGTGTTGCCCTCACCGATTGAGCCCACCGCCAAAAGCGGTCATTGATGTTGGTTCCGCGCCAAAGGCGGACGAGCTCGTAACCGATTGAAGCAACCGGAGGCAGTTATTTGCACGAGTAAGCGCAGTGACTCCGGAGGGCTTGGGCGCCCGCCACGGATCGCCGTTATCATCGAACGGGCTACCGCGGTAGCTTTCACTGCGGAGCGACAACTGACGTTCGGCGTCATCAGAAAAAGGCGGACTCTGGCACGGTTCTGGTCTATGCCGACGCTCGTTGCCGGTCCGCCGGCCTTTTGCACCTGGTCCATGAATGAAGCGCCAGCCCACGACGTCGAGCCTGTTACGCCGACTCAATCGTTCGGCCGTGGTGGATTTGATCCGCACCGAAGGAGTGGCATCACCTTCGAGCCTAGCCGAGCGACTGAACATCAGCATCCCGACGGTGATGCGGGTGATCGAGGATCTGATTGCCGAGGATTTGGTGGCGTATGACGGGTTTGACGAGGCCAATGTCCGGGGCCGTCCCCGGGCACGCATCAAGTTCCGCGGCGCGGCGCATGCGATCATCGGCATCGAGGCCGGCAAGGGCGAGTTCTACGGCGCCGTGGCCAATCTCGAAGGCGTCGTGCAGACAGAAATGCACGAGACCGCCGACGATGATGGCGAGCGCAATTTCGAGAAGCTGCTCGGCCTGATCCGCCGGTTGATGGCGGCTCCCCGCCCACGCGGCCAAACCATTCGCGGCATCGGCATTGGCCTGCCCTCGATCGTCAGGCAGCCGGAGGGCGAAGTGGTGCTGACGCTCGGGCTCGGCTGGCGCGACATGCCGTTGCGGGCGCGGCTCAGCGAGCATTTTCAGATGCCCATCGTCGTTGAAAACGGGCGCAACCTCGCCGCCGTGGGCGAATGGGGATTCGGGGCCGGGCGTGGCGCCGACAGCGTCGTGAGCCTCTCGATCGGGCCCGGCGCCGGCGCGGGCGTCGTGATCGACGGCAAGCTCTATGGCGGGCACTCGCATGCGGCGGGCGAGCTCGGCTGGTATCTCGATGACCCCCTCCTCACCGGGCGGCCGTTCGAACATCTGGGCGACAAGCAATCGTTGCGCTTTTTCGGCATCCCCGAACAGGCGACCAAGATGCTCGAAGAGGCCAACACCCAGTATGCGGCGGGGAAGCTCACCCTGGCTGCCGTCACCGACCGGCAGGCGGGCAAAATCGCCCCGGTCGTGACCGAGCTGCTCGACTATGCGACGATGGCGGTGGGCAGTGTTGCTGCCTTCATGAACCCCGAAATCATCGTACTGGCGGGCCGGGTCGTCGGCGGCGGCGATCTGGTACTCGATGTGCTGCGGCATCGCCTCAAGGGCAATGTGTACGACCCGCCGCGCCTCGTGATCGGCGCGCTGGGGCACCGCGACATCGTGCTTGGAGCGGTGCGCCTGGTGCTCGATGCGACAACCCTCAACCCTGCCGACAGCCTCGTGATGGCCGACTAAGATCAATCGATCGCGATTGACAGCGACTGAATCTCGGCATTAAGTTTCTAACTGAAAGAAAAACCGCGTCCTGCGTCGTGTGGGAGCGTATCTTTCGTGGGAGGACTTCAAGATGAAGATTTTCAATCCGCTTGGGCGGACGATGCAGCGTCGTGACTTCTTGAAAGTCGCGGGTGCAAGCGTCGCGGTTGCAGCCCTGCCGGCGGCGGCTCGCGGTGCCGAGCCCGTCAAGGTGGTGCTGTGGTCGTGGGTGCCGGATCTCCAGCTTCAGGTCGACCTGTTCAACGCCGCGCATCCGGGCATCAAGGTCGAACTCGTGAATGCCGGCCAGGGGAACCCCGAATATCAGGCGGTCCGTGCGGGTCTGCAGGCGGGCAGCGGCCTGCCCGACGTCGTCCAGATCGAATACCAGCTGATCGAGACCTTCCGCCAGGTCGACGCCTTCGCCGACATCGGCCAGTACGCCAATGCCCATAAGGGCGAGTTCCCCGCAGGCCTATGGGCGCAGGTCGCCAAGGGCGATGTGGTCAACGGCATGCCGCAGGATTTCGGTCCGATGGCGATGCTCTATCACAAGGACATCTTCGATAAGCATGGGATCACGCCGCCCACCACCTGGGCCGAGTTTGCCGATGCGGGCAAGAAGATCCATGCGGCCGATCCGAATGTGTTTATCACCGACGCGCCGTTCGGAGCCAATGCCGACTGGGCCTTGGGTCTGTTGTGGCCGATGGGCTGGAAGCCGGTCAGCCGCGATGGCGACAAGCTCGCGATTAACATCAACGACAAGATTGCCAAGGACTTCGCCGCCTATTGGCAGGACCTTATTGACGCGGGTGTCATCGAGACCAAGCCGGGCTTCAATAATGAGTGGTACACCGGCCTCGATTCGGGCCGCTATGCCACGTGGCTCGCTGCCGGCTGGGGTCCGCTGTTCCTGACCTCGGTCGCCAAGACCAGCGTGGGCAAGTGGCGTGCCGCCGATCTGCCCCAGTGGGACGCGAGCAAGTTCGCGACCGGCGCTTGGGGTGGCTCAGCGCTAGCCGTGATGAAAACGACCCAGCATCTGCCCGAGGCCGCCGAAGCCGCGATCTGGCTGAACATTAATCCCGAAGCCACAAAGCTCTACACCACCAAGCAAAACTTCTTCCCCTGTACCAACGCGTTGCTGTCGAGCCCGGAATGGGCGGGCAACAAGCCGGAGTTCTTCGGCGGCCAGGAAGTGAACAAAGTGTTCGCCAAATCGGCGGCCGCAGTCAGCAACTTTGAGTGGAGCCCGTTCCAGGACTTCCTCTACCAGTCGATGGCCGATGAATTCGGCGCCTCGATCGGCGGCAAGGGCACGCTGTCGGATGCGTTCGACCGCATCCAAGATGCCGTGGTCGCCTACGCGAAGGAACAAGGCTTCACCGTAGACTGATTTCTCCCGGGCAATGGCCGGGCGCGCTTGACCGGCGCGCCCGATCTCTTCATCTTGCCGGACGGGGACCATGGCAATGTCGAATTCGCCAGCCGCCGCGACGCGCCCAGCGCGATCGGGCGGTTTTACGTCACGAAAGCTCGCGCCCTATCTGTTCCTGGCGCCCTTCGTGCTGCTGTTTATCGCCTTCATCGTCGCGCCGTTGGTCTATGCGTTCTACATGAGCCTCTACCGCGACACGCTGGTGGGCGGGCGGCAATTCGCGGGTGCAGCCAGCTACATCAAGGTCACGGGCGACGCCAAATTCTGGGGCGGCGTGTGGAACCTCGTTCTGTTCGGCATCGTGCAGGTGCCGATCATGCTGAGCCTGGCGCTGTTGTTTGCCATCGTGCTCGATCGTGGCCAGGTCTATGCCAAGGGCGTCTTCCGGCTCGGCTTCTTCCTCCCCTACGCCGTGCCGAGCGTGATCGCGACGATTATCTGGGGTTATCTCTACGGCCCCACCTTCGGCCCCTTCACGCAGATGGCCAAGGCGTTCAACCTGCCGCCACCGAACTTCCTGTCGCCGGGCGCGATGATCTTCTCATTGGCCAATATCGTGACGTGGGAATATGTCGGCTACAATATGGTGATCTACTACGCCGCGCTGAAGGCGATCCCGTCGGACCTCGCCGAGGCCGCGCGGATGGATGGCGCCTCGCCCTGGCAATTTGCGCGGCTGATCCAGCTGCCGCTGCTGTGGCCGGCGATCCTGCTCACCATCATCTTTTCGATCAACGGCACACTGCAGCTGTTCAATGAGCCGTATTTGATGCGCTCGCTCGCCGGTAACACTATCAATTCGAGCTACACGCCGAACCTCTATGCCTATTCGCTGGCGACTCAGAACCAGCAATATGGCTATGCGGCCGCCGTCTCGTTCGTGCTTGGCATCGTAATCGCCGGTGCCTCCTACATCTTCACCCTGATCACCAACCGCCGTCGGCCGGCGCAATGATGACTGCGACCACCGACATCGCCACTTTCGACGCTACCAGGCGCCGGCCCGGCGAACGGCGGCGCTCGCGGATCATCCTCACGCTGCTGCTGTCACTGTTCCTCGTCTACAGCTTCGTGCCGCTGGTCTATCTGGTCCTATCGGCAACGAAGACGAATGGCGACCTGTTCACCACGTTCGGCTTCGGCTTGGGCACCGAGTTCAACCTCTGGCAGAATCTGAGCGATCTGTTCAGCCGCGACAATGGCATCTTCTCGCGCTGGATGTTCAACAGCGTGCTCTATTCGACCGCCGCCGGGCTCGGTGCCGCGATCTTTGCTACCGCGGCAGGCTATGCGTTCGCCAAGTTCAAATTCGTCGGCCGCAATCTGCTGTTTGCGCTGGTCTTGGGCGCTGTGATGATCCCGCAGACGGCCCTCGTCGTGCCGATCTTCCTGCTGCTGGCGCTTTCGGGTCTCAGCGACAATCCGCTGGGCGTGATCCTGCCCTCGATGATCTCGCCGATCGGCGTCTATCTGATGCGCGTCTATATCGACCAGGGAGTCGACGACGAACTGCTCGATGCAGCGCGGCTCGATGGCGCCGGCGAGTTCGTGATCTTCCGCGCCATCGTGCTGCGGCTGGTGGCGCCGGGCATGGTGACCGTGGCGCTGCTCTCGTTCGTCGGGACCTGGAACAATTACTTCCTGCCGCTCATCGTGCTGCGCTCGCAGGAGTATCAGCCGATCACGGTGGGCCTTGCGACCTGGTATCAGCTCGCGCAGCAAGGCGGTGGCGGCGGACAGGTGCTGTTCTCGATCATCATCACCGGCGCGCTGGTCAGCATCATCCCGGTTATCGTGGTGTTCCTGCTGCTGCAGCGGTTCTGGCAGGGCGGCCTCACCGCCGGCTCCATCAAATAGACTATCGCCTGGAGTTTTCCGACTATGACGACTGCCTCGAAATCCGCGCCGCTCTCTGTCTGGCGGCCGATCGCGACCGACACTTTCCTCGTCGGTACCCCGCATTACCCGGAGCATGTCGATGAGAGCTATTGGCAGCGCGACGCCGACCGCATGGCAGCCGCGGGCTTCAACGCGGTGCGACTTGCGGAATTCGCCTGGCATATTATCGAGCCGCATGAGGGGACGTTCGACTTCGATTTGTTCGACCGCGCCATAGATGTGCTGGGCAAGGCTGGCATCAAGACCATCATGTGCACGCCGACGGCGACGCCGCCGCGTTGGCTGACGGTGCGTTATCCCGAAGTGTTGCGCGTCGATGCCAATGGCCGCGCCATGAGCCATGGCTCGCGCCAGCACGCCAATCTTGCGAGCGGAGTGTTCCGCCAGCATTCGAAGCGCATCACTAAAGCGATGGCCCAGCATTATCGCGGCAATTCGCACATCATCGGCTGGCAGACGGACAATGAGCTCAATACCTCTGGATCGCTGTCCTACGGTCCGGTGACTCTGGCCGAGTTCCAGGCCTTCCTCAAGGACAAGTACAAGACCATTGCCGCGCTCAACGATGCGTGGGGCGGGCATTTCTGGGCCACCGCCTACGACGATTTCGATCAAGTGGTGCTGCCCCTCGACTACGCCCCTGCCCCGGTCGGGCCAACCCATATGGTCGACTATCACCGCTTCCTTGCCTTCGTCACGGCGCGGTTCCAGCACGATCAGGTGCTGATCCTGCGCGCCACCAATCCAGACTGGTTCATCTTCCACAATCTGGGGCGGATCGACGACATCGACTTCCGCGGCGAGTTCTCGACCGATCTCGATTTTCTCGGCTTCGACATCTACCCGCATCTCTATGACGAGATGCAGCGGGTCGGCGGCGTCGGCGAGGTGCAGGCGCTGCATCTCGACATCTGCCGCGGCTTCACCGGCAACTTCATCGTGCCCGAACAGCAATCGGGCTTCGGTGCGCAGCCGAACATCTCGACGCTGACGCCCGAACCCGGCGAGATGCGCCGCATGGCCTATACGTCAGTGGCGCGCGGCGCCGATGGCGTGATGTTCTTCCGCTGGCGGCCGGCGCATTTCGGCGCCGAGATCTATTGGATGGGCATCATCGATCACGACGACATCCCGCGGCGGCGCTATGACGAGGCCAAGCAGTTTGCGGGTGAGGTCACGGCGCTCAAGGACAAGATCCTCGGCACGCATGTGCGCATGGATTTGGGCATCGCCGGATCAGATTTCGACAATCAGGAGATGCACCGCTCCTACCCCATCGGCATGCCGAGCCCGCAGGACGATGCGACGCTGCTGCACCGCTATTGCTACCGCCACAACATCGCCTGCGGCTTCATCCATCCCGAGGATGATCTCAGCAAGCTCAAGGCGCTCTACGTGCCGCATTGGCTGAAATGGACCGATGTGTGGACGGCGCGGATCGAGGCCTTTGCCAAGGTGGGTGGAACGGTAATCCTGGGCGGCCGCACCGGATCACGCGACGTTAACAACCACGTCATCCGCGACACCTCGCCGGGCAAGAGGCTCTCGGCGCTGGCCGGGATCACGGTCGAGGAGTTCGGGTTGCTGACGCCGATCGGCGGGGACGGCCTGTTCGAGCATGGCGGCCGCTTCGGCGCCAACACGGTGCGCAAGAAGCTGCCGGCGACGTCGGCGAGCCGCCAATACAAGCTCAAGATCGGGAATGCGCAGGTGACGGCGGCGCATCTTTATGAGCTGCTTAACGTCGCGCCCGGCACGGAGGTTATCGGCAGCTGGGCCAGCCGTTTCGCCGAGGGCCGAGCCGCAATGACTTCGCGCAAAGTCGGCAAGGGCAATGTGATCTACCTCGGCACGTACCTCAGCGATGCTCTGGTCGAGGTGCTGGCCGATCAAGTGCTGGCGCCCGCCGGTATCGTGCCGCTCATCACCGACATGCCGGCCGGCGTCGAGGCGACGATCCGCGAGAGCAAGGACCGCCGCCTGCTGTTCATCCTCAATACGATGGGCGAGCCGTCAAGCATCGGCAATGTCCCCGCGGGCAAGGATTTGCTCGGCGATGGCAAAGTACGCGGCGGTAAGCTGTCACTCCCTGCCTATGGCTGCAGCATCATTGAACTCGACTAGGGATGTTGTCGCGAGGCTTTGTGAAACGCTCAATATCTTCTGTCCCAGTGATCTTAGATTGGGCAGCAATCTCCACTCTAGGCATCCTTGTGCTGCCACGTGCCACGACTTTCGGTGCGACCGTCACGAACACGCTTTTCGTACGTCCCTCGATCCTTTCGATGAGAAGCCGTGCCGGCGTTTGCGCAAAGTTCGGCCCCGACTGATCGAAACTTGTCATGGAGGCGATACTGAGATCGCAAAAGGCTGTATTGTCGTGACCCATTATTGCCACGTCGCCTGGCACATGCAGACCCAGCTCCCTGGCAACGCTCAAAACCTCGAAAGCGACGAAATCCGTCCAACAAAGACCGCTTCGGGGCGTGTCGTTTGTCGAAATAGTCGAAGCGCTTGTTTCATGAACATCCTTCTGATCACCATCCCGCCGCTGATCGTCTACCTGTTCTTCCACCGGCAGATCGTCGCGGACGGCTGGCGCTGTAAAGGGATAGGAAGTTATGGACCCGTGTCCGCTTTGGGCCAAACCGGACATCATGTCGTCCAAGCCGAACGGCTGCTTTGAGGAAACGGCGAATTTGATCTCAACAGCCGACATGAGGCGCGAAGCGGTCATCCACGGCTCTGCCTACGAATGTCGCCTTCGGGGTCATGATCTCCGGTTCGGCAGAAGTCCGATTCCAGACAGGATATCGCAGCTGCAATAACCATGGGATCACAGATGCTGGCATTTCACACCAGCTTACTTCCTGCCGCGGCATCCTCGATTTGGCGCGCCAACCATCCATTCGTACGTCGTTGCCGCCTTTTGCCGCACGCGTTGCCCAAGGGTCTTTCCAGCCTTGAAATAGCTGGACTATACATGGCTGCACAAACCTGACTGAAAGGAGGACAATAGGACTTAAGAGCAGACACAACTCGCCTTTCCTAGCTCATGGATCGAGTCAATGCACCTGAGTCGTTGGAGATAGCGAATCTAGATTGGCCCACTTCGAAGCGAAGTAGACCATAAGTGATTGAGATTGAATAATTTTGGTGGGCCCGGAGGACGTTGATTCTATTGCGTTTTTCGTGGGCCAAAATTAGAAAATTTCCCGTATCGTTCCGTATTGTCTTGCGATTGATGCCGACATCAGATTTCGACACGCTAGCGCGAAACACTATCGGCCTGTGGCGACGTCATTCCCTATCAAGCCATGCCATCGGCCTACCCCGCCGCCAAAGCCGTCACTTCCCGCCGGAATGGCAGCGCATCGCCAATATCGGCTTCATCCAGCTCGCGGGCGAAACGGTGGCCGGCGTAAGTTGCCCAAGCAATCGGACCCGGCGCGTCGGCGTCTCCGATGACCTTGATCGAGCGGATGCCGCTACACGCCCACTCGTCCTGCCGTGTTTTCAGCTCGTGCCAGACCCCATCGTCTTGTTGGCGCGATGTCACCATCACCACCGCATCCGCGGCGATGTCGTATCGGGAACCCGTATAGGCACAGGCGGTGGCGACGCCTCCCGGCACGACGCGCGTCACGGTCCGGTTCAACACGATCTCGACGCCGAGTTCGGCGAGCCGGCGGTGAATGGCACCCTGCTCCAGCGTGTTGCGGGTCCAGTCGGACACATAGGCCGACGGCGTCACCAGCGTCACCTTTGCGCCCTGGCGCGCCATCAGCTCGGCCAGCACGCCACCCATGTAATAGTGGTCGTCGTCGAACAGCACGATGTTGCCGGACGGCACAGTGCCGCCCATCAGATCGTCGGGCGTATAAATCGGCATGGCCGGGTCCACCGGCATCGGCACGACATGCGCGCGCGCCACGCCGTCGCGTCGCCATGTCGAGCCGGTGGCGATGGCGATGTTCTGAAAGCCGAAGGCCAGTATATCCTCGGCAGACAACCGGCTTTCGAAATAGACGTCGACATTGGACATCTGGCTGATCTGGTACTGGCGATAGTCACGCACGCGGCCCCATGCGGAGAGGCCGGGCAAGCGGCATTCGCGCGCCACGCGGCCGCCGAGCTCGATGCCGGCTTCGGCGATGGCCACCTGATAGCCGCGCAGGCCTAGCGCGCGGGCGGCCTCAAGCCCGGCGGGACCGGCGCCGACGATCAGCACGCTGTCGCTGTCGCCCTTGGCCTGCATGCGTTCAGGATGCCAGCCCTTGCGCCACTCCTCCATGAAGGTCGGGTTCTGCGTGCAGCGCGAGATCGACATGGTCATGTCGCCGGTGATGCAGATGTTGCAGCCGATGCACTCGCGAATGTCCTCGATCCGCCCCTCTTCAACCTTCTTCGGCAGGAAGGGATCGGCGATGGACGGGCGCGCACAGCCGATGAAATCCAGCGTACCGGACTTGATCATCTTCACCATCACATCCGGCGACGTGAAGCGCCCGACGCCGACCACCGGCTTCGAGGTCAGCTTCCTGATTCCGGACACCAGGCTCTCCTGCGCGCCCTCCTCCTTGAACCGCGACGGCCCGGAGCAGTCCTCCCAGGCGCCATGCGCCAAGTCCCAAAGGTCGGGCAGGTCGGCATGCATCTCGATCATGTCGCGCACTTCGGAATTGGCGAAGCCGAGCTCGCCGATCATCTCGTCCAGCGACAGCCGCAGCGTCAGGCCGCACGTGTCGCCGATGGCACCCCGGCCTTCTTCGATCAGTTCACGCATCAGCCGCGAGCGGTTTTCCAGCGAACCGCCATATTCGTCACTGCGCTGGTTGGTGGCGGTGGACAGGAAGTGTTGGATGATGCCGAAGCCATGCGCGCCGTAGAGACAGACCAGGTCGAAACCGGCCAGCTTGGCGCGTTTGAAGGCATTGCGATGCCAGCGGCGCAGGTCACGTATATCCTGCTTGTCCATGGCGCGTGCCTGGACTGGATCGTTGGTGAAGGTGCGGATCGGCAAGGCCGACGGTCCGCGCGGCACTTCCTTGGTGTAGAGGTTCGAGCCGTTGATACCGGAATAGGCTAGCTGGATGCCGGCCAGCGCGCCATGCTGGTGCATGGCCTTGGCCATCTTCGCCAGAGCTGGGATGTCGGCGTCGTCCCAAAGCCTGAGCTCGATGAAGGGCGTAATCTCCGAGGTGTGGTGCATCTCGGTCTGCTCGGTGAAGATGACGCCCCAGCCGCCTTCCGACTTGATGCGCCGCATCTCGGCCGCGGCCGATGGATCACGATAGCCGCCGCCATTGCAGTGCGGCACCTGGTAGAAGCGGTTCTTGGCGGTCACCGGACCGATCTTCACAGGCTCGAACAGAATGTCGTAGCGTGGATCGCGCATGGAACTTGCCTTCCTGCCAGCTCAGCCTTGCAACATGCCCGATCATGGTTCGAGCCGTAGCGCAAGCCGGCCAGCCCAGTGGGTTGATGCCGTGAGAGACCATTCATAAGTTGCGGCAAGCGCCGGGAAACAACAGATTTCTTCTGTGCCGGTTAGGACGCGCCTAATCGGTCAACCCCGCTTGGATTAGCGTCCGCTGAATCCCGGCTGAGCCAAATGCAACTTCAAGACCGACGCGGCGCGATGCTAGATAGCGCGCACGGCCAACGAGACGCAGGACGCATGGACAGCATCCAGATCCTTGAAAAGCTCATGGCATTCCCGACGGTAAGCCGCGACTCGAACCTCGCCCTTATCGGCTATGTGGCAAAGCTGCTGGACACGCACGGCATTGCTTGCCAGATCATCCACAGCGAGGACGGCCACAAGGCCAACCTCTTTGCCACCATCGGACCGGCCGGCGCTTCCGGCATCATGCTGTCCGGTCACACCGACGTCGTTCCAGTCGACGGGCAGGCCTGGACGCTGCGGCCTTTCGAGATGACGAAACGCGACGGCAAGCTTTATGGGCGCGGCGCAGCCGACATGAAGGGTTTCGTTGCCTGCGCACTCTCGGCCTGCCTCAAGGCCTCGAGAATGACGCTGCGCACGCCGCTGCACCTGGCACTCTCCTACGACGAGGAGATCGGCTGCATCGGCGTGCGCAGCCTGATCGACATGCTGCAGACTGCGCCGCACCGGCCATTGCTGTGCATCGTCGGCGAGCCGACCAGCATGCAGGTTGCGACCGGCCACAAGGGCAAGCTTGCGGCGCGCGCCATCTGCAGGGGACGCGAAGGCCATTCGGCGCTGGCCCCCTTGGCACTCAATGCCATTCATCTGGGCTGCGACTTCGTCTCCGCACTGCGCCAAGAACAGGATCGGCTGGCGCGCGATGGCGTACGCGACGGCGACTACGACATTCCCTACACGACCGTCCACGTTGGCAAGATGAATGCCGGCGTGGCGCTCAACATCGTGCCGAACCTCTGCCAGCTCGACTTCGAGATCCGCAATGTCGCGGCCGACAATCCCGACCAAATCCTCGATGGGTTGCGCGCGGCGGCAGCGCGCATTGCCGCTGAGGCCTCAACGATCGCGCCTGAGGCGACCATCGACATCGATATCACCAACACCTACCCAGGGCTGGACACGCCAGCGAACTCGCAGGCCGTAGCCTTCGTCAAATCGTTGACCGGCGCCAACGATACCATCAAGGTTGCCTTCGGCACCGAAGGCGGATTGTTCAGCCGCGACCTCGGCACGCCGACCATCGTGTGCGGACCAGGCTCGATGGCGCAAGGGCACAGACCGGACGAATTCGTCAGCGTCGAACAGATGGGCCGCTGCGACGACATGCTGGACAATCTGCTGCGGCGGCTTGCTGGTCACCGGCTTCAGACGGCCTGATAGGTCGTCGCGGGATCTCTTCGTTTTGACGCAATTCCTGTGGGAAATCCGTTCCACACCTTTCCTGGAATTGCTCTATTCCACGACCCGCCCGCTGCCGAACACGCCCTGTTCGACGACGAAACGGCGGCAATGATCGATGAATGCCTGCACTGTCTGGGTGCGGTGCTCGGCGTTGGGCAATGCAACCCCCATAGTCAGAGGCCGCAAATCCCCCTCCAGCGGCACGAAGACCAGCGGCTTGCCGTCTGGCGCCAGCGTGTTGAGCGGCCGCATGTTGGCGATGCCATAGCCGAAGCCGTTCGCAACCATCGAACGCATTACCGCGATGTCGCCGGTGCGCTCGGCAATGTTCGGCCGGATCCCCCGCGAATGAAAGGCCGAGAGGAAATATTCGCGGCTATATGGCAGGTCGAGTAACACCATCGGCTCGTCGGCCAGCTCTTCCGTCGTGATGGAAGCCTTGCCGGCGAAGCGGTGCCCCTGAGGCAGCATGACATAGGCCGGCACCAGCATCAGCGGTTCGAACGTCGTGTCCTGCGACAGTTCTAGATCGTAGGTCAGCGCCGCGTCGATTTCGCCCCGTTGCAACATTTCGAGCAGCTGACCCTGGTTGCGTTCGAACTGCCTGAACCGCACCTCGGGATAGGCGCGCTCGAACTTCATGCGCAGGGTCGGCATGACGATCTGCGCGAAGGTCAGCAGGCATCCAACCGCCAGCGGCCCACGCACCTTCTCGGCGATGTCGCCGGCAATATCGTGCAGAGCGTCGGCGTCGGCCAGCAGCCTGGCGGCCTCCTTCAGAAAAACGCGCCCGCCGGCCGTGAGCGATAGGCCATGCGAATGCTTGCGCACAAAAAGCTGGACGCCGAATTCGGCTTCCAGCTGCGCGATCGACGCCGAGATCGAAGGCGGCGAAACATTGACCTGCTCGGCCGCCTTGGTAATGGAGCCGGCTTCGCCGACGGCGACGAAATATTCCAGTTGTCTCAGGGTGAAGCGTAGCGGCATGGGCTTCTATGTTGCCGGTTTGGGCGCCGGGATCAAGCGCCCGCGCCTTCAGTATTTGATCCATGTCGTTTTCAGCGCGGTGTACTTGTCGAGCGCGTGCAGCGACAGGTCGCGGCCAAAGCCGGATTGCTTGATCCCGCCGAACGGCGTCATCGGGCTCAGCGCATCGACCGTGTTGACGGAAACCGTGCCGGCGCGGAGCCGGCCGGCAACGCGGTGCGCACGCGAAAGACTGTCGGTCCACAGCCATGCGGCCAGTCCGTACGGGCTGTCATTGGCAATGCGGATAGCCTCCTCTTCGTCGTCGAAGGCTATGACCGAAAGCACCGGTCCGAATATCTCGTCGCGGGCAATCGGGTCATCATGGGCAACATTGTCGAAGATGGTCGGCTGTATGAAGCTGCCGCGACCGTTGATCGTGACCCGATCGCCGCCGGCAACCAGGCGCGCGGTCTTCTTGCCGGCCTCGACGAACCGCATGACGTTGGCGGCGTGGCGGGCATCGACCATGGCGCCCATTTTCGAGGCCGGGTCGAGCGGATCGCCAGGCTGGGTGGCCGCAGCGCGCTCCGCCAGTTTCTCCAGAAGCGCATCCTTGATGCCGCGTTGCACGAGCAGGCGCGAATTGGCCGAACACACCTCGCCCTGGTTGAAGAAGATGCCGAAGGCCGCCATGTCGGCCGCCGCATCGAGATCCTTGCAGTCAGCAAAGACAAGGTTCGGGCTTTTGCCACCGGTTTCGAGCCAGACCTGCTTCATGTTCGACTGGCCGGAATACTGCAGGAACATTTTGCCGACCGAGGTCGATCCGGTGAAGGCAAGGCAATCCACATCCATGTGGCGGCCGAGCGCTTGGCCGGCCGTCTCGCCAAGGCCGGGCACGACATTGAGCACGCCGGCCGGCAGACCCGCCTCCATGGCAAGTTCCGCCAGCCTGAGCGCAGAGAAAGGCGACTGCTCCGCGGGCTTCAGCACCACCGAATTGCCCGCCGCCAGCGCTGGCGCGCATTTCCAGGTTGCCATGTCGAGCGGGAAATTCCACGGCACCACGGCACCTACCACGCCGAGCGGCTCGCGCCGCACCAGCACCAGATCGCTCGTGCCGGTCGGCGCCACTTCGTCGTAGATCTTGTCGATGGCCTCGCCATACCACTGGAAGATCGCCGCCGAGCCGGGGACATCGACAGTCGCCGCATCCGTGACAAGCTTGCCCATGTCGAGCGACTCGAGCAGGGCAAGCTCCTGCAGGTTTTCGCGCAACAGCCGTGCCAGCCGCAGCAGCACCTCCTTGCGGTGCGCCGGGCTCGTGCGCGACCAGACACCGGCCTCGAAACTGCGGCGCGCCGCGGCAACGGCCAGGTCGATGTCTTCCTCACCGCAGGACGCCACCTCGGCCAGCGTTTCGCCGGTGGCTGGATTGATGCTGGCGAAGGTACGGCCCGAACGCGCGGCAACCGTCTTGCCGTCGATGAACGCCTTGTCGCGAAAACGGATCGCCGATGCTTTGCCGATCCAGTCCTTGTGACTGAGTTCGCTCATGCGGATGCCTCCCCCTGTATGCCGGCTACTCGCGTACTGGCTACTCGTCGCCCGGCACGCCGTAGCTCGGTGCGTCCGACGGATTGATCGCGCGGGTCACATAGGCATCGAGCTGCGGCTTGTAGCGATCCCACAAGGTCCCCAGTTCCTCGATCGGGCAGTCGTCTGTCCAGTCGCAGCGCAGGTCCGCGACCGGCCATGCGACCTCGCGCACCAGCTTCATTCCAGCCGAATGGACCGGGCCCGCCTCGCCACCCGCCTTCAGCGCGGCGCGCATGGTCGCGATCAGGCGGTCGCCGAGATGCCCTTCCGAAACCAGGAAGGCTTCTACCATGGCTTGCGGCACGCCATCATGGGCCAGCATGTTGCCGCCGCAGGCGACATTGTCCGCACGCGCCTCCGCCCAGATGCCAAGCGCCTTGGGCCCGGAATGAATAGCGGTTGTCCCGGCGGCGTCGACGGCCAGCACCTGCCGGTATTCGGGATAGGCGCCGGTGCGCCTCAAGATCGTAACCGCCTCGGCGGCCGAAGCGCCGCGCGCCAGCAGTTCGAGCCCCCTCGTGCCGAGCGCCGGATCGGTGACGTTCTGGCTGGCAATGGCGCCGACGCCTGCCTGCGCATAGGCACAACGCGCGGCCACCGCAGGCGACGAGGATGACACCGCGACCCCGAACATGCCGGTGCGGCTGCAGCGCGCGACGATGGAAAAGGTCATGGCCGTCAGTCCGGAATGACGGCGGTGCCGTCGATCTCGACCAGCCAGTCCGGCCGCGCCAGGGCCTGCACGACGAGGCCGGTCGAAACGGGATGCACGCCCTTGATGTACTCGCCCATGGTGCGGTAGACCGCCTCGCGATGGCGCACGTCCGTGATGTAGACGACCACCTTGACCAGGTGCTCCATGGTGCCGCCGCACTCCTCGATGAGCTGCCTGATGTTCTGCATCACCTTGTGCGTCTGCTCCGCCGGATCGTGGCTGTCGATATTCTTGGCGGTGTCGAGATCCTGAGGACACTGGCCGCGCAGATAGACCGTCCGGCCGCCCCGCGTGACGACCGCCTGGCACAGATCATTGTCGAGCTTCTGCTCGGGATAGGTGTCCTTCGTGTTGAACTTGCGGATTCTTGTATGCGCCATCCTGGTCTCCATCAGATCGGGCTCGTGGCTGTCGTCAGCGTCGGTCAGGCGTCCACGGTCTCGCGCCGAGCGGCAGCATGGTAGGCCAGATATTTGCGCTGCGTCGAAATCCGGTCTGCGACATGCTTGGCATCATGCCAGACACCCCAGATGAAACTGGACCCTCTTCGCGACTGCCAAGGCAGGCCGAGAAAATAGATTCCAGGCTCGACCGAGACGCCGCGCTGGTGCTTTGGCCGGCCCCTCTCGTCAAAAGCATCGACCTTCAACCAGCTGTAATCGACGGCAAAGCCGGTGGCCCAGATGATCGCCGCTATCCCGGCGCCAGCCAGATCGAGCTCACGAAGCGGGTTGGTCAAGCAGTCCGGATCCGGGTCGATCCGACGGGCCGTGGGCTCCTGCTGAAGGTCGAGGCCGTTGCGCGCGACATAGGCGTCGGCCTCGTCCAGCAGCGACATCAGGTTGGCGTCACCGCGGGCAATGTTCTTCGCCAGATCGGGCGCGAAGGTCAGCACGCCGTCCTGATATGTCTTGGTCATGCCCACAAGGGTAAGCCCCTGCGCGGCCAGTCGACGGAAATCAATCGTCTCGCCGCCACGCGCGCCGCTCACCGCAATCGTGACATGTTCCGTGCCAGGCCCCGGGGTTTCGAGGTCCCATTTGCCGAGAACGCCAAGCCACCAGCAGAAATCGCGCCCGCGATAGGCGCGTGGCGGGCGGTCGTGCGGGCCGACCGAGAGGTAGACGCGCCGCCCCGAGCGCTGAAGCTCGTCGGCGATCTGCACGCCTGACGATCCCGCCCCGACCACCAGCACCGCGCCCTTCGGCAGCTGTCCTGGGTTTCGGTACGCGCTGGAATGAATCTGCAGAATACCTGCATCGTCGGGGACAATGGCGGGGATGACCGGGACCTGGAAAGGTCCGGTCGCCGCGACGATGCTGTTGGCTTCGATCACCCCATCCGACGTCTCGACGCGGAACCCGGGTCGACCGACAATTCTTTGCGCGAGCTTGACCTCGACGCCGCAGCGGATCGGCGCATTGATCTGCCTTGCATAAGCGGCGAAATAGTCCGCAACCTCCTCCTTGGAGGGAAAGCCGTCGGGACCCGTCACGGGAAATTCCATGCCCGGGAAACGGTCATGCCAGGCTGGCCCATTGGCAACGAGCGAGTCCCATCGCTGCGAGCGCCAGCGCTCGGCGATCCGGCCACGCTCGAGAACGAGATGCGGCACCGCGCATTTGCTCAGATGCTCAGACATAGCCACCCCCGCCTGGCCACCGCCGACGACAAGCGTGTCTATTTTTTCCACTGACATTTCTGCGTCCTTTCCCTCCAAGAGTTTCTGCGGATGCGAGGAGGTCAGATCGCTGGTGTACTGGAGGGACTGGTTAGCGAAAATTACGATTTCACGTGGCAGTGGTTAGCTTGTCCCTAAACGCCAGGAGCCAACGCGAGACTACGACAACATCGCCCTGGCCGCTTTTTCGCCGATCATCATGGATGGCGCATTGGTGTTGCCGCCAATCAGCGTCGGCATGATCGAGGCGTCGGCCACACGCAGATTTTCGAAGCCGCGCACCTTGAGGCCGGCCGGATCGACCACCGCCTGGGTATCGGTGCCCATCTTCGCCGTGCCGACCGGGTGATAGACGGTGAGCGCCTCGGCACGCAGATAGGCGAGGATGTCGGCGTCGGTGACGACATCGGGTCCCGGCAGGATTTCCGGTCCGCGAATATCGGCAAAGACCGGCGAGGCCAGGATCGAGCGCGCCAGCTTGATGCCCTCGACCAGAGTCAAAGCATCCTGCCCGTCGCTGAAGAAGCGGTGATCGATCAGCACATTTCGGCGGGTGCCGTCGCGCTCGAGCGTGATGTCGCCGACGCTTCCGGGTCTGAGCACGCAGGTGTGCACGGCATAGCCGTGGCCATATTCGACGAGCCGGCCGCGATGGCTGCGATAGCCCGGAACAAAGTGGAATTGGACATCGGGAATATCGCCGGCATATTTCGTCTTGGCGAAGCCGCCGGCCTCGACGTAGTTGGTCGTCAGCATGCCCTTGCGCCGGACGAAATACTGAAACGGCGCCACCAGCATCGCCGGCAGATTGGCGAGCGACAGGCCGAGCGTCTTGGTGTTGTTCGACCGCACGGTGATCATGCCGTCGACATGGTCGCGCAAATTCTTGCCGACGCCCGGCACGTTCATGACCGGCTCTATCCCCGCCGCCTTCAGCTGGTCGGCCGGGCCGATACCGGAAGCAAGCAGGATGCGCGGCGATCCGATCGCGCCTGCGCTGAGCACAACTTCGGCGCGGCATGTCAGCCTTTGGGCTGCTCCGTCCTTGATCACATTGACGCCGGTGACGCGCCCGCTTTCGACTGCCAGATCAAGCACCTCGACGCCTGATAGGACTTGGAGGTTCGGGCGGCTAAGAACCGGACGAACGAAGGCTGCATAGGCCGAGAATCGCTCGCCCTTGTCCTGGGTGACATTGTAGATGCCGAGACCGAGTTGGCCATCGGCGTTGAAGTCGCGGTTTTCAGGCAGGCCGATGTTCCGGCCCGCCTCTACCCACAGGTTGGATAAGACGTTGGGATCACGCGGATTGTCGACCAGCAATTCGCCGTCGAAGCCGTGATAGGCCGGGTTCTGCGACAGGAGATTCCGCTCCAGCCTCTTGAAGACCGGCAAGACGTCTGCATAGGACCACCCCGCACAGCCAAGCGCTGCCCACTCATCGTAATCCTGGGCGGCGCCGCGAATATAGACCATCGAATTGATCGAACTCGACCCGCCGAGAAGCTTGCCCCGGTTGACCGGTATGCGGCGGTTGTTGAGCAGCGGCTGCGGCACGCCCTTGTAGCCGTAATCGAAAGTCGGATTGCCGTAGAGCGAGAGAATGCCGGCCGGCACACGCACCCTTGTGCGGTCATCGCTGCCGCCGGCCTCGACGAGGCAGACGCGGTTGGCGGGGTTGGCGCTCAGCCTGTTGGCCAGGACACAACCGGCCGACCCCGCGCCGATGACGATATAGTCGAATTCCGCGGTCGCGATGCTCATGCCTTGCCTGCTAGTGCTCTTCGTCTTCGTCGTTCTTCAAGAGCTCGAGGATTTCCCGCTTCATAGCGATGAAGTCTGGCTCCATGACCAGATCCATGCTGCGCGGACGCGGGAGGCTGACGCGGATTTCCTTCTTGATCTGGCCGGGCCGGCCGGACATGACGAGCACCCGGTCCGCCAGCAGGATCGCCTCGTCAATGTCATGCGTGACGAACAGAACCGTTTTCTTGGAATGGTCCCAGATCCTCAGCAAAAGCTTCTGCATTGAGTGGCGGGTCTGGCTGTCGAGCGCTCCGAAAGGTTCGTCCATCAGCAGCACCTGCGGATCGTTGGCGAGCGCACGCGCAATCGCCACGCGCTGCTTCATGCCGCCCGACAGCTGCGAGGGATAATGGTTGGCGAATTTCGCCAGGCCGACCTCTTGGAGAAAATGCTCGACGATGGCCCTTCGCTCGACCGCCGACATGCCCTTGCGCTTCGGACCGTATTCGACGTTCTGCGCCACGGTGAGCCAGGGAAACAATGTATATGCCTGAAACACCATGCCGCGATCCGGGCCCGGCTCGGTGACCGGCTTGCCGCCGACCGAGATCATGCCGCCGGTGCGCTCCTCGAGACCGGCGATGAGATAGAGCAGGCTCGACTTGCCGCAGCCGGATGGGCCGACGATCACACAGAACTCATTGGGCGCGACATGGAACGAGATGCCGTCCAGCGCCAGTACGGCGTTGTCGCCGGTGCCGTAGCGCAGGGCCACATTATCGACGCCGATGTCGGCGCTCTTCGGTTTCGTCGCAAGTGTCAGGGCGTCCATGTCAGCGAATTCCTCAATTGGCCCAGGGAGCGACGAGGCGGCGGATGCCCCGGAACAATTGGTCGGTGCACAGACCAAGGATGCCGATCATGGCGATGGCCATGAAGATGACGTCGACTTGGAAGCCGCGCATCGCCTTGAGCGAGATATAGCCAAGTCCGCTGCGAGCGGCGACGAGTTCGGCAACGACAAGATAGGTCCAGGCCCAGCCCATGGTCACGCGCAGCACATCCAGCACGTTCGGCAGCGTGGCCGGAAAGACGATGTGGAAGACCGTGTCGCCGCGTTTCGTACCGAGCGTGTAGGCGGCGTTGACGAGATCACGCTGAACGCCGCGGGCGCTGTCGGCAATCATCACGAGCTGCTGGAAGAAGATGCCGAAGATGATGACGGCCACGCGCTGCTCGATGCCGATCCCGATCCACAGGATGAAAAGCGGCACGAAGGAGGTTACCGGCAGATAGCGGATGAAATTGACGAGCGGGTCGAGCGCGGCCTGGACGATGCGATAGGTGCCCATCGTCAAGCCGAGCGGCACCGCCACGATGCTCGAAATGACGAAACCGATCAGCACCACCTGGACGCTGGCGAGCACGTGCTCCCACAATGAGCCGTCAAGCGCCATCCTGATGGTAGTGGACAAGACGGATTCCGGGCGCGGCAGGAACATTTCCTTGACCGCTCCGGAATAGGTCAAAGCGAACCAGCCGCCGATGACCGCGGCCCAGACCAGGACGCTGAGCGTGATGGCGAGAGGGCGCGACACGGCCTGAAAAGGCGTGGCGACAGCTTTCCAGGCGGATCGACCGGGCTGATTTTTATCCACGCTCGTGGTCACGATATGGCTGATGGGAGAGGTTGCATTCGGTGCCAGTGTCACAGGGAAACCCTTTGGGCTGGAGAGACCGCAGGCGCGAGGCCCTACCTGCGGTCCAGCGACCTCACTTTACAAGGCGAGATCACTTCGTGAGGCCAGATCACTTCGCAAGGAAGGACGGATCGACGAGGTCATCGTATTTGATGTCCATCTTGAGCTTGCCGAAGCCGCCCCAGACATCGCCGCCGAGCTTGATCAGCTTGCCGGCTTCACCGCTCTCGCCGCCGGCGAAAAATTGGGCATTGCGGTCCTTGCCGTAGAAGTTCACGCCCGCGGCGGACGAGGCGAAGTCCTTCGGATCCTTGAGCCAGCCGCCAACGCCCTTGGCCATCACCTCGTAAGCCTTCGCAGGATCTTCCTTGATCAACTCGTTGGCCTTGTAGAGGCCCTTCACCAGCGCCTCGACGTCCCCGGGGTTCTTGGTGATGTAGTCGCAGTTCAGCGCCACCACATCGACGATCACGCCTGGTGTCTTCGAGGAGTCGATCAGCACCTGCCCCTTGTTTTCCTTCTTGGCCAGCGTCAGATGCGGCTCCCAGGTGACGGCCACAGGAATGCGGTCGGCCATGAAGGCGGCGGCGGCATCATCCGCCGTCATGTTGGTGATCTTCACGTCGGCCTGACTGAGACCGGCCTGCTTGAGCAGGATGTTGAACCAGAACTGCGACACCGAGCCTTCGTTCAGCCCGACCTCCATGCCCTTGAGATCGGCGACGCTCTTGACGCCGCTCGGCGCCAGGACGCCGTCGCCACCATGGCTGTCATCCAATGCATATACCGATTTGAAGCAGACATCCTTCGAGCGGTACTTCATGATTTCGTCTATGGTGGAAGCGCTGCCGTCGAGTTCGCCGGCGGCGACGGCGGCCATGTACAGCGATGCTTCCTCGATGATTTCGAGCGAAACATCGAGGCCCCCTTCCTTGAAGTAGCCCATGTCACGCGCAAGGAAGAGCGGGCCGTAACCGACCCAGGTCGTCATGCCCAGCTTCAAGCTGCCGGCTTCGGCGTGGAGGCTCACCGAAAGGGTGCTGAGGGCAATGCCGGCCGCAAGCGCGGCACGGCGAAACTTCGAGATTATTGTCGTCATCACGTTCCCCTGTCTTTTTCTGAGGTCAGGCGCTGTCTGCACCAAAACAACCCGCTTCGGGCGCATCGCCGAAGGCTGCCGCCTGACGTTCTTTTTGTTCTCTTTCAGCCGGCGGATGAAGCAAAGCACGCTGTGTGCGATGCACAAATAATGATTTTCGATAATTCTGCTTAGGCTGGGCCTAACCAAGCCGGCGCTGCCGCGTCTGCGCCACCCACAGACTTTGGCGTGAGACGGGTTGACGATCCCGATGACCTCATCGTCGCTTTCGGAGAGGTCAACGACGGTCGCCTCCTGGAATTTGCGAAGCTGGCTGGTGCGAAACAATTGGCGCCTGTATTCATGGTCGGGTGCAGGCAATGTAGAGCGAGGCGTGATAGCGATCAAAGCGACGGCGTGTGCAGAGTTTGCGTTCGATCTTCCTCATAGGCAGTGCCCTTTAGCATGGCTCGTCAGCATAGTGTTCCGGCAAAGGCGCCAACATCTGTGCTAGGCCGACGAAGTGGGACTGGAGAAGGTCGCCGATTTGCGCTGGCGAGCTCTCGCCATCGTGGAGGCGCAGGTCACGTCGCGAACAGCTGGCAAGTTCTGTTGCCGTGCCAACCGTGTGAACGAACTGTGGTCGACATCTCCCGTGAAGCGAATACCGCCGACGAGTTCATACCGAGGTGAAGCCAGCTTCTCTCGCGTCGGCCCCGAGGATGTCTGCTTTCAGGCCGCCGCGAAGCTGACCTGAACGTCCGATATAAAGCGCGAAGCGGTCGTTCACGCAGCGACTAACCTACGTCGTCTTCGGTTAGCCTATATGGCATGGGCAGCACTTCGATCAGGCGCTCGAGACCATCCCAATCGCACGTCATTACCGCCTTTTGCCGCATGCATCGACTTAAGGTCTTTCCATCCTCGAAGGAGAGGCGCTATGTGTGGCCGTGCAAAACAAAACTGCAAGGAGCAAGAACTGAAGCAAGGAGCAGAACCTCTACCCTGCCCTTGGATCGTGTTCATATAAACGCTGGCATAGTGAAGCTCGGTTTGGCCCACTTCTAAGCGAAGTTGACCATAACTAATTGATATTATACAGTTTTGGTGGGCCCGGAGGGTATTCAGAAAGCCATAAAAATCAATTGGTAAGAGATCAGTGGGACTTCAGAGCATTCAAATCTTTTCCAATGTTTTTCAATGTTGTTGTCCCACTCAGAAGTGCCTCAGTCCACCAAGCCGACGCACTGAACGCCTCACTCCGAAGGGAGGTTTGCGCAAGGCGAAAGGAAGATCGCGTCGGTGTGCAGCCTTCCTGAGAAAGGTCGCGGTAGCGCCAACTGCTGACGCTCAGCGCGAAGACATCAATGTCCTGTTATGGGGCCGTCAGAGGACCGGCCGCTTGTCGCGCCAAGAAGCGATAGCAGACATGCAACTAGGTGGTACAAAATCTCTAGCGTGACCCTTTCGAGACATTTGCGTGCGGCATTTGCGTCTCGAAAGCGGTTCTTTAGTGCTACCAGCACCAACGACCGTCGGCGGTCGTTCAGAACACGGGTTACCGTCTCTAAACCGTATATTGGACCGGGCAGCCGCCGGAAATTGATCGAATGGAGGTGATCGCATGTCAGGAGGCGTTCAAAAACGACCTACGACCGCGATCTTCATCGCGGCCGTTTTCATGGTGTCATTCCCGGCTATGCTGACAAGTTCTTTATGATCGGCAGCTTGCGGATCGTCTTGCCCGTCGCCGCCCGTAGCGCGTTGGCGACGGCCGGGCCGATCGGCGGCACACCCGGCTCGCCAACGCCCGTGGGCGGCTCGTCGGACGGCACAATGTGCACCTCGACGCGCGGCATCTGCTCGATCCTGAGCGGCATATAGGTGTCGTAGTTCTCTTGGTCTACGACACCGCCCGTCAGGGTCAGCTCCTCCTGGAGGATCGCGCCTAGCCCGAAGCCGATACCGCCCTCCATCTGAGCGCGGATCTGGTCAGGATTTATCGCGGTGCCGCAATCTACCGCGCAGACGACGCGGTCGACTTTGAAATCATTTCCATCGTTGAAGGTGATCTCGACCACCTCGGCGACATAAGTCGAGAGGCTTTCATGCAGGGCCACGCCGCGGAAACGGCCTTCCGGCAGAGGCTTGTCCCAGCCTGCCTTCTCAGCAGCCAATTTCAGCACGCCGGCATGCCGTGGATGGTGACCGAGCATCGACATGCGGAAGTCGACCGGATCACGGTTCGCAGCGGCGGCGAGCTCATCGATCAGGGTTTCCATTGCGTAAGCGGTGTGGGTGGAGCCTACCGAACGCCACCACAGCACTGGGATGTTCACGTCCGTGGTGGTCAGCTCGACCTTCAGGTTCGGGATCGCATAGGGCAGGTTGGTGGCGCCCTCTACGGAGGTCGGATCGATGCCGTTCTCGATCATCGCCGCAAAGGGCGAACCGCCCGCGATCGATTGGCCCACGATGTGGTCATGGAGAGCGACGACATTGCCTTCCTTGTCGAGCCCCGCCTCGACTGCGTGCACATAGGCCGGCCGGTACCGCCCACCCCGCATGTCGTTCTCGCGGGTCCACTGCACCTTCACTGGCTTGCCGGGTCCCAGTGCACGCGCTGTGGAAACAGCTTCGATAATGAGATCTGCGTCCGAGACCGCTCGGCGGCCGAAGCTGCCGCCGGTCTTCATCACGTGCAGCCTCACCTTGTCCGGCGTGGTGCCGCCTACTTGAGCGGCAGCCGCCTGATAAAGGTCGGGCATCTGGTGTCCGCCCCAGACGTCGATGGTGCCGTCTTCGTTGATTCGGGCGGCCGCGTTGAGTGGCTCGATCGAAGCATGGACAAGATAGGGGAATTCGTAGTGCCCTTGGATGACTTTCTCAGCACTGGCCAACGCTGCGGGAGTGTTACCGTCGTCGCGCGCGGTGGCCGCGCCCGGATCGTCTGCTGCCTTAGTGTATTCGGCCATGATCTCGGCCGTGCCGCGCCTTTCGGCCTTCTCTTCGTTCCAGGTCACCTCCACGAGATCGCGGCCCTTGAGCGCCGTCCACATGTCCCTGCCGACCACGGCAATGCCGCGCGGCGTCTGGACGACATCGACAATGCCGTCGAGTGCCTTGGCCTTGGAGGCGTCGAAGCTCTCGATCTCAGCGCCGAACTTCGGCGGATGGATCATAACGGCCGTATTGAGTCCATCCATCTTGAGGTCGATCGTGTAGGTCTGCGCGCCATTGGTCTTGCCGGCGGAATCGTAGCGCTTGAGGCTGTCCGATCCGATCTGGGCCCACTTGTCGCGCGGCTTTAGCGGCACGTCGTCGGGAACCGGCATTCCCGCTGCGGCTTCAGCCAGGTCACCGAAGCGCGCCTGCATCCCTGAGGCGTGCGACACGACCCCGGAAGCGACTGTGATCTCGCCGGCTGGCACGTCCCACCGCTGCGCCGCGGCCGCCACCAGCATGGCCCGTGCGGCAGCACCCGCCTTGCGATAGCGCTCCCACGACGAGCTCATCGACGTGGAGCCACCGGTTCCCTGCGCGGCCCCGCCCCAGGCGAGATTGCCGTAGAGCGCGGTATTGCCATATCCGCCGACCACGTGGACCTGCGCCCAGGCGCCGTCGAGCTCTTCCATAACCAGGGTGGCGATGCCGAAATAGGAGCCTTGTCCCATCTCGAACTGCGACGAGTGGATGACGATTCGGTTCTCCGGTGTGATCTCGACATAGGTCTGGAAGGGGTTCGCCTGGACCGCTGCAGGCGTCGTTTGTGCGTTGGCGGGCGCGGCCATCATTAGCCGGTAGCCCACGGCGAGGCCCGCGGTGGTGACGGCCGTGCCGAGGAGGAACTGGCGGCGCGTGGGCCCCACGGCATTATGCTTCGGGAGAAACTGCAACATGCCTCAAGTCTCCAGCCGGTTGGCGGTCTCGTGGATGGCCGCGCGGATGCGATGATAGGTGGCGCAGCGGCAGAGATTGCCGCTCATCGCCGAATCAATATCATCGTCCGTCGGCTTCGGCGTCTCTGTCAGGAGGGCCACGGCCGACATGATCTGGCCAGACTGGCAATAGCCGCATTGAGGTACGTCGAACTCGGCCCACACGGCCTGGACCGTTTCGCCGATCTTGCCCGACACGCCCTCAATGGTGGTGATCGAGGCTCCTTCGATGTCGCCGACTGCGGTCTGGCACGAGCGCGTCGGCATGCCGTTAACGTGAACCGTGCAAGCGCCGCACTGGGCAAGGCCGCAACCGAATTTCGTTCCTGTGAGTCCGATGCCGTCACGGATCGCCCAGAGCAGCGGCATCTCTGGATCGACGTCGAGTGTTCGCGCCTCGCCATTGAGGGTAAATGCGACCATGGCTTGCTCTCCTTGTCCTGAGCTGGCTATCTCGTTGCCCCTCCGCCCGGCTAGAAACCGGACTCTTCTTGCTGAGGCATAGCGACCACAGACTAGGATCGCGCAGCTCGAGCAACAAGCCGCTAGCTGGCAATCGCGAGATCGTGAAGTGGCTCGTGTCGAAAGGCTGGAGGCAACTGAATGTCATTTTTGGGCCGACCGGCCGGTCAGTTTCCGGCTCGATGACCTGGTTGGCAGTCATTCCGCTTCTAACCCTAAACACCAGACATGAACTGTAGCAGCATCATAAAAGACGACATCAAGCGGCGATTTTTCGTTGCGCTGCACCGCTAGCTCGTTCGCGTGGTTCATGATCCGCTGGTTATCCGCGGATGCTGGTTCACCATAGATGCCAACACAGAGCTTGCGAAACTTGCCACGCGCTATGCGGTTAAGGATGTGGTCGTCATTCGTAGCGAGCGAATGGCCGAAAATGAAGAAGCAATGGCTGGCGGTCTTCACATTCGCGGTGAACTGCTTGAAGCCTTGGTACAGGTGGGCATTGTGACGGATCTTCGCCTTCTTCTGGGCGCTGGTGGGCTGATGAAGGGCGGCTTAGGGTCATGATTTCCGGTTCATCGCGCTGCAATGACCGATGAGTCACAGACGCCGCATTTCGCGCTAGACCGCAGCTGCGGTATTCTCGATCATACGCTCACCCATCCTATTCGCACCTCGTTGCCCCCGTTCGCCGCACCTATCGATCGGAGGCTTCCAGCCTCGCGATAGCCGCGCTATGCGGCTGCACACAACCTGACGACGAACAGGAGCAAGATTGGACATACAAGCCAGCACAAGATCGCCCTCCCCCTGTCCTTGCTCGTTTTCATGCGAAAATAATCAACTGAGTGCTGCGGGGATAGCGAGGCCGATTTGGCCCACTTCAGAGCGAAGTCGGCCATAAGCCATTGACATTAAACATTTTGGTGGGCGCGGGGTGCTTGGAAAGTCAGAAATATCAAAGGCTTATTCGACAGTGGGACTGTGTTGCGTTGCTACGCTCTCCGGTCTTTTCCGTTTGATTTGTCCCACCCTGATGCCGATTGCGGTCATTCGCCGCTGCCTTGGTCAATTCCCGATTCCACAAGCATCCGGTCCTGAGTGGGCAGACGGCCTTCCTAGTGGCAATTAGCCAGCGACACGTTGACCTTTCTCGTCATGCGCGGGTGAAATCTGCGTTCGACCATATACGTCGTCGAAGCGAACGATATCATCCTCGCCGAGATAATCGCCGCTCTGCACTTCAATGATCACCAGGTCAATTCTGCCTAGGTTCTCCAGCCGATGCTTATGGCCGCAGGGGATGTAGGCTGATTCGTTTGTCGCCAGGAACAACTCCTGCTCGCCATTGACGATTTTCGCGGAGCCGCTGACCACGACCCAGTGCTCCGAACGATGATAGTGCATCTGCAGGCTCAGCCGCCGACCGGGCTTCACCTCGATGCGTTTGATCTTGAAGCGCTCGCCTTCCTCAAGAACCGTGTAGGTACCCCACGGCCGGTGTACCGTGCTATGGACCAGGTGAGCTTCATGTCCTGAAGCCTTGAGGCCCTCGAACAGCTTCTTGACGTCCTGAACGCGGTCGCGGGATGCGACAAGCAAAGCGTCCGGGGAATCGACGATCACCAGATCGCTGACACCGACCGTGCCGATGACGCGCTTGTCGGAGCTCACATAGCTGCCGGTCGTGTCGACCATATGCACATCGCCGCGTATCCTGTTCCCGCTTTCGTCGGGGGCGATCAAATCGGCCATTGCGTTCCAGGATCCGATGTCGTTCCAATCCATGTCGCAGGCAACCACGGCAAGTTTGTTCGTCTTCTCCATGACAGCGTGGTCGAGCGAGATTCGCGGGGCGGAGCCGAAATGCTCAGGCGCGAGTTCGATTTTGGCAAAGCCTTCGCCTTGACTGAAGCGCCCGTTCTCGTAGCTGTCGGAGACGGCCTGGATCACCGCGGGGCAATGCGATGCCATCTCGTCGAGCATGGTTTGTGCGCTAAAGCAGAAAATGCCGGCGTTCCAGAAGAAGCGCTTGGACGCGACATAGGCTTTGGCTGTGTCCAGATCCGGTTTTTCAACGAAACGGACGACTTTCTCACCATCCGCTTCGATATAGCCGAATGCCGTGTCCGGTCTGGTTGGGGCGATGCCCAATGTGGCGATCCGCCCGAGCTTCGCATGTTCGATGGCCCGGCACATGACGTCTAAAAATGCAGGCAGGTTGCCAACCATGTGATCGGCTGGGAAGACGCATAGAATCGCGTCAGGGCCTTGCGTTGCCTTGGCATGGATGGCGGCTGCCGCAACGGCTGCGGCCGTATCCCGGCCTTCAGGCTCGAGCAGAAAGGTGCGTGGCAGGACCACGGAATCTAGTTCGTCGAACTCGTCCTTGGTAAGGAAGAGGTGTTCCCCAGATGTCACGGCGACGAGTTCCACTACGCCCTTTATCGAACCGACGCGCAGCACAGTGTGCTGAATGAGAGAATGTCCATCTGCTACTTTAAGGAAAGGTTTGGGGTGCGATTGCCTCGAAGCGGGCCATAGCCGCGATCCGGCTCCACCGCTGATGATGACGGGAACCACTTTCATTAAACAACCTCGATTTCGTCTCTGGACGTCATTGCCCGCGCCCTTAGCGTCAGCGTCACGACCGCCGTCGCTCTAGGATGGTCTTGCGGCGCTCCGAGTAACAGCGAAGTTCTGGCGCGTTGCCGGACGGCCGCAGATGAATGATCTCGTCATTCTGTATTCGTGCCCTAAGGCCGTTGGTTTCATCGACGTCGGCAACAGTCCCGAATGGAGCCAAGAACTGCTGCAGTGTGTCCGGATCCTCGAGCCTGCGGATCAAGCTGAGCAGCTGCGGGACATTTAGCGTATGCCATGGCCCGCCTCTCGTGAATTGCGGTCGATGTCTCTATGCCTGTTCGTTGCATCTGCCGAATTGCCCCGGTAGCGGGCCCTAATCAAGATGAGAGATTCTTTGGCTGCCTTCTATCAAAATCAAACGACTTGGGTCCTTCAGATCGAACTCAATTACCCGCGGTACGAAAAGGCGTGCATATCGTGTAAAGGCGCTCGTCGGAGGAAACCGAATAACGGTATCGCAGCGCCCGAGAAGATACATCTCAACGAGGGCGGAAATTGCGCCGTCCATCCCAAGTGCTGCAGTGTGCAAGGGGCCGTCTTGATCGGATCGGAAATGCTTGGGGACGGTGAGAAGATCGGGAAACCTGGCCGACAGGTGATCCAGGATTTGCGCGCTGTCCGTGCACAAGAACAGCCGCACAGGCTTGGGGTGCGGTAACGCTTTAGCCTTATCAACCGCAGTGCACACTTGTTGAACGGCGAACTCCGGATCGGCCCAGTAGGGCGCATGGTCCATGATGTCTTCACCGTTACCATGTCGAACATGAACCCCGATGATGCTGTGCCCCTCAAAACATTCTTGGTAAATGGCATCTATGCGTGTTTGAATTTCAGACCGAGGCTTGACACTCTGGAAGACCTGCCGCTCGGCATCCTCATCGCAGCGCCACATTAAGCAAGCGTCACACACTACTGTGTTCGCTTCGACATCGTGTTCGGCCTGAAAGAGCTCGCCCAACTCGTCGCGCTCTTGGAAAATCTGCTCATCTGGGCGGTAAAGGCAGTCGATCGCTGGCCTATTCCACCACTCCGGGAAGAATGGACCCGGGAAGGAAAAGTCGTTGATCCGGTCGTCGCAAATAGCCGGTACGCCAGCGATGTCATTGATCGGTTGGAAGAACACCGGAAAGGCATTTGTGAAGGGTTGGTCGAGATAGCAGGACCCGCGCCAGTCGACGGCTAGCGTTCGTCCCGACCGCTGAGCGTAGCGCCAAGCGGCCGCCAGCGACCACAGACAATCACCGAAGCCCGTACGCCTCTGAGAGACGACGAACCTGCGCTTTACCAATCCACTGACCTGCATTTTCGGAAATCTCGTTTCAGAGACGAGGTTGCATCTGGCTTGGGATCTCTTAATCGATACTAGTCGACCGTTACGCCGGGCGATTTGGTAGAGGCTGCGCGTGGGGCAGAAGAGCTCCCTCAGCACTGCCTATCCTTATCTTCTGTGACGCTCGCAAATCTTGACGCCGGGTACACTCGCTTCCGGTTTAAATTCAGCGTTCTCTAATGCGCCCGGCGACATGTGTAAAATTGATTGCGTGAATGTGGCCCATCCATGTGATGGATACTAAGGCGTTCCTTGACCATGAGCCTCTGCTGACGTGGGGCCGCGCTTAGCTAAGCGAAACAGCCGGTCGAGGCAGTCCACAAAGTCCCTTTTTCAGTCCAATTCTTAACTGCCTCAACGTAACATGTCATTTGCGGGCGTTTCCTGAAGGACGGATGTGCAGGACCCGCCAGCCGTCGAATGTCAGGCGCAGGCCATCCACGTCATTTATGGCCATCATGGCGTCGGTCCCACCGAAAGATGCGACACGGCGCCCTCTGACGCTTTCAAGTGCGCCAACATGGCGCAACTCCTGCCGGATAGCTTTCGAGCCGGCTGGACTGAGCGACTGGCACGCGATGCTGTGCGACGATGGCCGGGAGAGGAATTTTGGCGTCTGCAGCCATGTGGAGGATCGTTCCGACGGTTCTGCGGGTTCTCGGTGTCAGAGCCGACACCTGTGCGAACCCGCTCTCGTCCGTTTTCGACAGGCCCTTGAGGTTCATGACCCTGTTGTTCGCCGAGATCACCCGCCAGTTCAGCGATCCAGGTGAAGATCGGCACGCCGGTCGATGCGGCGATCATCGCCTCGGCCAGCGAAGATGATGAAGAGGGCCATTGGGTCAAGTACAAGCGCCGACCAGCGTTTCATTGCTTCAAAGCCCATTTCGGTGCCTACGCCGAGACGGCCCTTGTCGAGGAGATCGCCGTCACGGCGCCCACACCGAGGACGGCAACGCCGTTCCTGATGCTCTGCCCGACAATCCCGGCGAAGTGTTTGCCGACAGCGCCTACCGAGGCAATCATCTCGGCGACGCGGTGCGCGCCAAGGGTGGAAGGCCGCGCATCGTCGCAACCGCTATGTGGGGGCGCGACGAGGCCGAAAGCTCGACGCCTGGAACCAACCGATCCTTAGAATTTGTACTCGGATCGAGAAGATCTTCGGCACCTGTAGCCGGATGCGATGGCGAGGGCTGGCAAAGGCGGCCGTTCAAATTCGCCGCACTGCGATCGCCTACAGTATGAAACACAGTTTGATGGTCGCCTCGTCCCGCCCATCGTTGAAGCCCAGCTACCGTTTTCGGGCTAGCGCGCCCGAAATTCCTTGGAGGTCAATACGTAATGCCCTACCCGGCTTTTCGCCGCCGTCTCAGATGTGCGGTTCGCCCAAAGCCCCCGACTGCCACGAACTTTGTCTTCGCGCGGAGCGAAACCTCGCGCCCACGACTTTGTGCCGCCGATGTGCCGCGCTGCCTGTCAAACAATCCATTTTATGGATGCACCTCATCCAAACAATCGATTTCACTGATCAAAACAATTTCCATTAGAAGACGCTGAAGCAGGCAAAGATTACTTGGTCAGCGCAAAAGAGGGATGGTGGAGTTCTAGTGTGGCTTGGACCCACATGCTCGCCATTTTAGCTGGGAACGGCTACGTGCCCTGCTGGCGCAGGGCAATACGATTCTACTGGCCACCAACTTCGTGGAAGAAGCGGAGCGGCTATGCAACCGACTGTGCGTGCTTGAGAACGGATGTAGAATCCCAGAAGGGCGTCCTAACTCGCTGATTGATGAGCAAATCGGGTGCGACGTGATTGAAATCTATGTCGCTCACCCCGCGAGCTGAGTTCGGCACTCAGGCCGCATGTGCGACTTAGGCAGGTTAGCGGCGAGACTCTGTTTTGCTATGCCTCGAAGCCGGAGCAGGTGTGCTCGCTGGCTGACACTGTCAATGACGAGCTCCGCGCCGCATCTGTCGAAATCCTACCATAGGGTATGAGGCGGGCCGCCGGTGTGGCGAGCCAGATTCGAAACTTCAACTACCATAGAGCAGGAAGAAAATGGGCGAGAACAGGAAAGTTGCTCTGGTTACGGGCATAACGGGACAGGATGGTGCCTATCTCACGCGTCTTCTGCTGGAAAAAGGCTACGTCGTTCATGGGATTAAGCGACGTTCCTCTTCCTTCAACACGGGTCGCATCGAAGACATCTACCAAGACCCGCACGATCCCGATCCGCGCCTAATTTTGCATTACGGTGACCTCACTGATGCGACTAATCTCATCCGAGTAGTTCAGGAATCCCAGCCAGACGAGATTTACAACTTGGCCGCTCAGAGCCATGTCCAGGTGTCGTTCGAAACGCCGGAATACACAGCAAACGCCGACGGTATCGGAACATTGCGACTTCTTGAGGCGATCCGCCTCCTCGGTCTGAAGGACAAGACCCGCTTCTATCAGGCCTCGACTTCAGAGCTCTACGGCCTCGTGCAATCCGTACCGCAGAACGAAACAACGCCCTTTTATCCGCGCAGCCCTTACGCCGCCGCCAAGCTCTACGCCTACTGGATCGTGGTCAACTATCGCGAGGCCTATGGTATCCATGCTTCCAACGGCATTCTCTTCAATCATGAAAGCCCACTGCGCGGCGAAACTTTTGTGACGCGCAAGATCACCCGCGCCGCCGCTGCTATCTACCTCGGCAAGCAGGACAAGCTTTATCTCGGCAATCTCGATGCTCAACGCGATTGGGGCCATGCGCGTGAGTACGTGCGTGGTATGTGGATGATGATGCAGCAGGATCAACCGGATGATTACGTGCTGGCGACGGGCAAGACGACCCCTGTCCGCCAATTCGTCGAATGGGTTTTCGAAGATGTCGGCGTCGAGCTCGAATGGCGTGGTGAGGGAGTCGACGAAAAGGGCTATGATGTCGAGACCGGCAGATGCCTAGTCCAGGTAGACCCACGCTACTTCCGCCCCACGGAAGTCGATCTTCTCCTGGGCGATGCCACAAAGGCGAAGGAGAAGCTCGGCTGGGTGCATGAGACATCCGTGCGCGAGCTCGCCGCGGAAATGGTGCGGGAAGACCTAAAGGTCATGCAGACATCGGTAATCATGAAGGAAGCATAATGTACGATCTGAAGGGAAAAGCCGTGTGGGTCGCGGGCCACAAGCATGGTGGGCAGCGCTGTTGTAGGCCGCCTCGCGTCTGAAGACTGCAAAGTTATGGCCGCCCTGACGTTTCCCCCAAATTTTATCCAGTCGATTACCGGATAGCTATCTGCCTTCACCTACCTCGGCCTAGTGCAGAATCTTGGCCGAATGAACTCGGCGCTCTTGCTGCACACCAATGGTCCGTCCGCGCGAAGTGCGATCATACCGCCGCAGCTTACCTTCAAATCCGGCACTGGGTAGATCCAAGCGGACGGCGCCGGGCATCAAATAGAAAGCCGCCGACCGAAGCCAGCGGGCTTGATTGGGATGGCCCGCGCGGACGGTCAAGGCTGCGCCGGCCGACCATGGCGGAGGGACCACCTTGGTCAACGGCACGGCCCGATGACGCCGTGCCGATGTACCACAACATGCGGCGAGATAGAGCCTTCCGGCGTCGCGGAAAAAAAGCCCGCCGGTTTTGAGCCAGCGGGCAAGTTCTGGAGTGGCTGAGATCAACCCAGCATCAGTCAACGACCGGCGGAACGGTTGGTTGCAGTGGATGCCAGCTAGCCGCAGCATGCTGTGAATCGTAGCAAAGTGAAAAACAAAACTCTGGACTTCTAGGTCGGACTCGCCCCAATATTTGTTTGGGGGATTCACATGAAAATTGGAGCACTCATCGCAAGTGCAGCCCTGTGCGTCAGCAGCTGCTCTACGAGCGCTGTCGTGTCGGACAGCGATCTCACGGCAATGAATACCGTTGCGCTATGTCACGTTCTCGCCAGCAGCACGGACGAACAGTATCGTAGCAGGGTAGCGGCCCTTCTAGTGCGCAGGGGCGCAACAGCAGAGAAGTGCACCAGGCTTGTGCAAACCGACAATGCTGTCGCGACAGGCATAGCAATCGCGGCTGTCGGCGGCGCAGCTGTGGGTGTCGCTGCCAACAACGGCTATGGAGGCGGAACATATTACCGGCCACCGCCACCACAAACCTATGGCGTCGCGTGGGACCAATTCTATGGCCAGAACTACAGCGTTATCTGGCGCTGCCGCGACCGGTCCACCGGGCGGTTCCTTGACGATTACTATTGCGCCGGCCTGCCCATGGTCGACAGCGCATGGCCGGGCTGGTCGGCGTAGCGGATGAGCAGGCCATACCGCAAATATCGATCCAATCGGTGGCAGAGACCCACCGGTGCCAAGCTGTGGCGGCGCCAACTTGCGAGCGTGCCGGCAATGCTCGGTCTTACGGCAGCGGCGGTGGCCGCCTTCCTGGCGCCGTCGGGCGCGCAACGTAGCGACGATGCATCAAAGGCCAGCCCACGAAGGGCGGCGCCCGCCTCGCTTACCGGTGTCGCTTCCGTCATTGACGGCGATACGATCGAAATCCACGGCCAGCGCGTCCGCTTCAACGGCATCGACGCGCCAGAGAGCCGGCAGCTGTGCCGCGATGCGAATGGCGCCGAGTATCCTTGCGGCCGGCGATCGGCCGAAGCGCTGGACGCTTTCCTGGCCGCGTCGAGGCCGCTCGAATGCACATTCGTGACGTGGGACCGCTACCACCGCTTTGTCGGCGATTGTCGGCGCGCCGACGGCGCGGGCGTGGCCGCCTGGATGGTCAAGCACGGCCAGGCGCTGGATTGGCCTCACTACAGCCAGGGCGCCTATGGGGGGCAGCAGGCGCAAGCCCAAGCCTCAAAGATCGGCCTGTGGGCCGGGACGTTTCAGGCACCCTGGGAATGGCGCGCTGCGCACGCCGACGGCGCGGCGCCGTCGAGTCGCCCGCTGGGCATCATCAGCCGTAAGCTGGTCGCGCAGAGCGGCTATTCTTGCGAGCCGCGGAGAACGTGCAAGCAGATCGGTTCCTGCGACGAAGCCAACTGGTACCTGCAAAACTGCTCATGGGGCGGAAAACTCGATCGCGACAAGGATGGGATCCCATGCGAAACACTCTGCTAGCAAGATCGCTGCGGCAGCGATTGGCCTTACGACAGGCGTAGCTCTAGGTGTCCATGGCGTTTTCTGCGAGCGAATCCGTAACTGCCATGGATTTGACGCTCGCCAGTGCGCCCTTTCTCATGGTGGCAATTGCTGAGCTCACCAAAATACCGATAGCCACCCTGCTTTTTAGTGCGTCCTGGTTCTGGAAGCCCATGATCTTGGTCTTCCTCCTCGTTCTGGCAGGCATAACCTTTGAGACGGTGTTTATGGGAATGGAGCGAGCGGGTGCTCTGCGCCAACTGCGTTACGAGGAACTCGTAAACAAAATCGACGCGCTGGACCCAGGAGGCTATGAAGCTGGCCTCGGCCGACGAACTTGGCCGAAAATCCGATCAGGTCGAACAGGCGCGTTCCGAAATTGAGCAGCTTGCGTCTCTTGCGGAAAAATCCCGGGCGACCTTTCAGTCGCAGATTGCCGAGGTCAATGCTGAATTGGAGGGAACGACCGCCCTTACTCCAGAAGCGTCGCGCGTTCGCGACCAAGTGGAGGAAAAAAGCGCGGTTCGATTGGCGTTGATTCAGCAGCGCGACGGCGAAGCAAAGGAAGCCGTTGATCAGTTCGAGCGTCAACGCGACAGCTTTGTTGAACGTATCAAGATGGCGCGCGATTCCGGCGATAGCGACTCGGCACGCCGGCTAGAATCAGAAGTGGCGAAACTTGCTAATCCACGCACTAAAATTATAGCCAAGTTCGACACTCAGATAGAGCCGCTCGACCAAGAGGTCGCCGCCCTGCGTGCAGGTTTCGATGTTTGCGGGCAAGCAGCCCTCCTATGACTGCCGACCAGAGGCAAAAACTTATGGATAGACGCTCGACGTTGGAACAGACGCGCGACAGTGATGCCGGGGCTTGGCAGCGCCGATTGGATGACGCTGGCAAACGGCTCGCAGAAGCGCAGGCCGCTGAGGCCAACAAGGCACACATCTCGGCCCAAAACCAGGTCAGACAAGACCTGATTGCCAAGGAACTCAGCGGTTTGGAGAAGGAGCGGATCCCCATGGCGCGAACAGATCAGGTCCGCCGTATTGCCTCCCGCTGGTACGGCAGCAAACCTGAACTGGAGACTGAGGCACAGGCCGGAATAATCTCTGTGATTTGGTTCGGCTCGCTCGCGCTCATCGCCGCGCTCGCGGGACCAATTACGGCAATGGTCGCTCTAGCGCTCCAGCGCATTGCCGCCCGAGAAGAGGACAATTCAGAGAGCAAGACTTCCAGGCTGCTCCGCAGAATGCTTCTGAGTTGGCGTTGGCGCCGAATTCGAACGATTAAGGTACCAGTCGAAGTTATGGTCGAGAAAGAGGTTGAGAAGCGGGTTGAGGTGCCTGTGGAAAAGGTGGTCAAAGAGATCCTCTATGTTCCGCTCTTCACGGACGACCCCGAAGTTCTTCGAAAAGCCCTGGACCAAGATTTGCCGCCTGAGGTCGCTGATCTCGTGACGGTATCAATGAAGGACCGCAAAAGTGCTCGTCAGGCATAACACCACGCTGCTTGAACAAGCCGTCGATCTCGCCGTCAAGAGGTCGGCAATTCCGACCCTGCAAGCTCAAGCCGCGGCTCAAGAGAAAACAGCTCGAGCGACCGCCATTCGCCGAATGGCGACAGGCGGGGCCATTGCAGTGGCGGCAGTCGGGATTGGGCTGGGCATCAAGCTTGGTCTCTGGGATAAAACCTTGCCGGAGCCAGTGGCTTTGCCGACCATAGAGCAGCCAAGCGATCTCACCTCCCCAACAGATGAGCCGCCTATTCCTGTTCCAACTCCAAAGCCAACTCAGGAGCAGGCGCCCCAAGGCGTCGCGTGCCTCTTCAACATCCTTGATCTGCTGGATCAGCAACTCGATGCGATCAAGCTCGCGGCTGATCTGCGCTAATGAGCGCTGGCGGCAGTGGACGCCCATCTGCGGTAATGAGCGCGTCGAGACATCTGCGTCGATCGCCTTTCAACGGTTCGTATCCGGACACACCTTGGCTGAACAAAAGGCCCTTTATCCTGTTGACGTGCCTGATCGCTCGTTCGTCAGAGCCTTCCGCTCCCGCACCAACCGGCGACGGTCTTCCTCCTCCAGCGTTGGCACTCGCAACATGGCGCAAACCCTAGGCTCGCCGCGGTTGTAGGCCAGCAACGCTCGAACCAGTGCTTCCCCGTCAATCCTGTCGGTCTTGGCCCGCCGGCGGCGACGCGATGTGGCAATGGATGCCGGGTCAACGACATAACTCTCGATGCCTTCGCGTTCGAGGACCCGATGTATCCAGAATCCATCCAGACCAGCTTCCTTGATTGATATGACCCGGAAACGCTGCCCTGTCCGCACTTCCGCCTTTCGTTGCAGCTCTGCGAAGTGATCGAGCAAACCCGGAATGTCGCCCCCGACACGAGGTGTCTCGACATTCTCTCGCCCCCACCTGGCGAAAGCGAAGTCACGAGCCATTTTGAACGAGACAGTTCTAACGAGACAAATATTGCGGCAAGATCGACGCGGATAGCGGCCGTGGTGTTGGCTTGCATGCTGACCTCCAGGTGATGTTTGGCGGCTTCACTCTGGCAGAGCGCTGGTCGCCTTCCATCCCCATAGGATCTTCACGAGAGCGGACTGGCAGCACACAGTATGATGATGCTCAGAGGCGGCCGTTCCGCTGTTGGCCCGTGAGCTGACGTCAAAATTCCTTGGGCATGTCCGATAGTGTGAAAACCGTATTTCACACTGACGACATACACATCGAGGGAATTTGCGACATCTACGCACCCTACACCTGCACCCGGATCTCTTCGGCTCTCGGTGGACTTGAGTAACTTGGCCGACGATTTGGCGAGTTTGGCGAATTTCTCGTCAAGCTCGCCGACCTTTTCGAGGTGATTCTTCTTTGTCACCGCGCGGTCATCCAGACTTAGCTTGCCGCCAATACCCTCATCGCACTAATTGCTATAGGACCGTCAACTGCCTTGGCGCGAATCGTAGCAATCAGATACGGTGCTAAATAGTTCGTCGTGAGGGCGACGGGGGTAAATACTTGGAACACGAAGCTGTACGCCAGATACATTATATCCAGCAGGCTCTATCCCAAAACAAGAGAGCGGTCGGCTTCTTCATTGGAGCCGGATGTCCGCTATCGATCCGGTTGGCCGACGGCTCGGCCTTGATCCCTGACGTCGCCGGCCTAACCAAAGTGATTAGCGAGACCTTCGCCGTCGGGGCGCACAAGGAAGCATGGAAGAAGTTGCTCACGGCCGTGATCGAGGACGATGGCGGAGCCAATAATATTGAATATATCTTAAGCTACATCCGGCAACTGGCCGCCGTTGCTGGTCCTAGTACAGTCAGAGGGCTCGACCGAACAACGCTCGATCAGCTGGATGCCGAGATTTGCGCCGTCATCAGTGAGCAAGTGGATAAGGCCCTGCCGGATCGCAGTTCTGCGTATCACGACTTGGCGATCTGGGCCCGATCGATCCGACGCGCCAAACCGGTTCAGATATTTACTACCAACTACGATCTCTTGGTCGAACAAGCGCTCGAAGAGTCCGCCACACCTTATTTCGATGGCTTCGTCGGAACTCGGAAGGCGTTTTTTGACCTTGGGGCCGTAGAAGATGAAAACCTGCTTCCAGCTCGCTGGGCGCGCTTATGGAAAATACACGGCTCGCTCAATTGGCGCTTGACGGGTGATGGCAAGAGAGTCGTGCGGTCAGACAACCGCGACACGAGCACCTCGTATCTGATCTATCCGTCGCATCTTAAATACGATCAGAGCCGGAAGATGCCCTATCTGGCAATGCTCGACCGATTGAAGGCCTTCATCCTTCAGCCGAATGCAATCCTGTTCATGTCGGGCTATTCGTTTAGCGATGAGCACATTAATGACGTCATCTGCAGGTCTCTGGAAGCCAATCCGACCGCCCAGGTCTTCGGCCTTATATACGGTGATCCCGCTGATGTTCGTTACAAGAAGGCTCGCGAGTGCGGACTTCAGCTGCCGAACCTGAGCATCTTGGGCGATCATTCGGCTATAATCGGGCGAATTGAAGGGCTCTGGAAGGCCCTCGCTGATGACGTTTCCTCTTCTATACCACCGGGCATAGTCATCAAAGCGGCCGACGGAAAGACAAAAGTCGGCGTAGGTAATTTCGCTCATTTCGGCTTTTTGATCCGTTATCTCACCGGTGAGGTGACCGAAGATGACGCCGTCTGAATCGGCCCTCGCGACGGTCATTGGCACGGTTCAGGACGTCAGTGGAACGACTGTGAGCGTTACGCTCGGTTCCGGGCAGCATTCGGGGCTGACCTTTGTCAGGGGCCAAGGCTACCGCATCGGCCAGATCGGCAGCTTCGTCAAGATCCCGGTCGGCTATACAGAATTATTCGGAATCGTCAGTCAGGTGGGAGCCAGTGCTGTCCCTGCCTCCAGGGTCGGAGAGCAGGCAGAAAGTCATCGGTGGATGACGGTGCAGCTGATCGGGGAAGGTCATAAGTCCGAGAGCTTCCAGCGGGGCATCTCCCAGTACCCCACCATCGACGACGAGGTTCACCTCGTCTCCGAGACCGATCTTCAGGCGATCTACGGCCGCGTGGGCGCGCTCAACAACTACGTAAGAGTAGGACACATTACGGGAAGCGAGTCGATCGACGCCCTTGTCGACATCAATAAACTGGTCACGCGCCACTCGGCAATCGTCGGAACCACGGGATCGGGCAAGTCGACGACCGTCGCAGGCATCTTATCCGCGCTGTCGGATCCAGGCCGGTTTCCATCATCAAGGATCGTTGTTCTCGATCTTCATGGAGAATACCCAAAAGCGCTGGGGGATCGGGCGAACATTTTTCGAATCAATCCAAACGCCAAGGCCGCCAACGAGCTTCCGCTCCGCATCCCCTATTGGGCTCTGAATTTCGATGAAATGCTCCGCCTGACCTTTGGGGCTCTACCGGCAGACGGCAAGGCGCGGAACGTCATCCTAGAACGCGTGATCGCAGCCAAAGGCGCGTTCCTGCGCACCTACCCACTTGCCGGGATTGACGAAGCCAGTGTCGGCGGAGACAGCCCTGTTCCCTTCTCTCTGAACAAACTCTGGTATGACCTGTATTGCGCCGAGTTCGGAACTTACAATCCCGCGCTCGGCAATCCATCTGATCCGAGCTCGTGGATGTATGAGAAGGATGGCGCGGGCAACGATATGGTGGGCGACGCGATGAAGGGCGTCGCTCCTCGCTTCCGCAGGGTCAAGGATATCAAGGGGGACGATGAGAAGATCCGCTATCTTCCGGACCCTCTCAATCTCGCCAGCGCGCTTGAAAATTTAGGGTCCAAGCTCCGGGTGTCACGGTTCGACTTTCTTCTGAAGGCGGGTGATTGGCATCCTGCCCTGGACGGAAAGGTCGAAAAAGACCTAATGGAGTTGATGAAGCAATGGATTGGGGGCGCTCGCAACACCAGCATCATCGACCTGTCCGGCGTGCCGTCATCCATGACCAACGACATCATCGGGGTCGTGCTGCGCGTCCTCTACGATGCACTGTTCTGGGCTCGAAACCTCTCCGAGGGAGGGCGAGAACGTCCGTTGCTGATAGTCATGGAAGAGGCTCACAACTATCTCAACGGCGCTAACGACGGCCTGGCGGCGAGCATCGTGCAGCGGATAGTCAAGGAAGGGCGAAAATACGGCATCGGTGCAATGATTGTCAGCCAGCGCCCCGCCGAAATCGATCCGACCATCCTCTCTCAGTGCGGAACTTTTTTCGCGCTACGGCTGAGCAACGCGACCGATCGCTCACACGTGACCGGCACGCTCTCGGACAATCTTGAGGGTCTGACGAACATGTTGCCTATCTTGCGGACGGGAGAAGCCATAGTGCTAGGCGAAGCCGTCAACATGCCGATGCGAGCAACTATCCAGGCCCCGCCCAAGGACCGCAGGCCCGACAGCCAGGATCCACTGGTCTGCGACGTCCAGATGCCAGAGGATTCCCAATCGCCGGGCGGATGGAATATTCACCTCAACGCGGACGCATCATACGACGATTTCGTTCGTGTCTGGCGGCAACAGAATCCTTCCCTCACAAACTCCAACGAGGCCTAGATCATGGCATTCCGAGACTTTGCACCATTCACTTCCTCCAGCATCCAGGCATTGCGATACGATGAGGGGACGCAGGTTCTGCAGGTTCTGTTCAATAATGGAGGCGTGTACGAATATTACGGTGTGCCGGCACGTATGGCTGAGGAGTTCGAACGGTCCGAGTCAAAAGGCGTCTTTCTAGCCGCGAACTTGAAGGGACACTACCGCTACAGCCGCGTCTGAACCCTGGAGGCCCCAACCGCATGGCAACCGTCTCGCTCGACCAGAAACGACGCCGGGTCGAAATCTCGTCCTTTGAGCTAGCAAACGAGGTGGTGTTCGCCTTCTTCAACCGGTTGCCTGCAGCCGATCGTGATGAAAAGCTGCATCGAGCGCTCTACATCGGTGTCCTTGCTCTGATGGAGGACCGGCTGTCTTCGTTCCTCTCTCAAACTGCAAACAGTCTCGGCACCGAACTGGAAAGCCTGAAGCTGATCTTCGATATGAAGCAAGAGCTTTTCTACAAAAGCGCCGCCAAGGGTGCGCACGCTGAGATTGAGATCGCGGACTTCCTCAACGACCTCATCAAATCACGCCGGTTTGAAGACACCGTGCATCTAACCGGAAGCAGCACAGGACTGCTTCCGCGGAACAAGACGGGGGATATCCTGTGCGAGATAGCGGGGCGTCCGGGCGCGCGCATCGCTATCGAGTGCAAGTTCGACAAGGGTATTCGGCTCGGCGACATCCGATCCAAGGACGTCTTCTCCAAGTCTTTCGACACCGCCTGGAGCCAACTTCTGGAGACCCAAGCCAACCGCGACGGACAGGCCGGCATCATCGTTCTGGACGCTACTTTGGCTGACAATTCGGTGCTCGCCGAAGTCAACGACCTGAAGTTCATTCCCGGTGTCGGTTTTGTGGTGATTGTGGATTCAGCCCGCGGCGACTACCGCAACTTGGCGATCGCCTATGCGTTGGCGCGGGACCTTGTTCTGCGACCCAAGAGCGATGACATCGATTTGGAAATACTCGCCCTCATCGTTAGCCGGACTGCGAAGGATCTTTCTGACGCGGCAGCCATCCGCTCGCTTGTCCTTTCCAATATCGAGACTGCCAAAGCGATTCTGGCGCGGCTAGAAAAGAGCATTTCCCTGATGGAATTCAACGGCCGGTATCTGGCGAAATTCATGAAGGACGGAACCCTGTCGAAACAGGATCTAATCAGCTTCTACTCCGGAGAGGAGGTTAGGGAGCGCTATCGTGTGGTAGAACAGGAAATCAGAGCCCTGGGCACTTAAGCAGCGTAGAGAGACTAGAGCGCTTGACGCCGCCCGTTTTAATGGCGGGTGACAGATTGCGTTCTTCGGATGGGAGAGTGCCGGTGTCCAGCAGGTTACGTGTGTTCATTAGTAGCACGATGAATGATCTCGGCGATGCGCGTCGGGCCGTGTCTGCACGGCTCAGCTCTCTCAACCTTGAACCCGTCAATGCCGAAAACATGCATCCCGATGGTAGCGCCAGTTGGGACGTCATCCGCGCAGAGATTGAGGCATCTCACCTCTTCGTCTTGCTGAGTGGAGACAGCTACGGTTGGATCCCGCCGACCGGCCCTGGAGGCGGCGAAGGACGATCGGTAACGCATATGGAGGCTCTGTACGCCAAAACGATCGGGCTGCCGATTCTTCCCTTCTTCAAGAAGATCCCGTACGGATCGTCCAACACCACGGTGGAGGCAATAGCGCGCGACTCGTTTCGCCGGGAGGTCGGAGATTGGGAGGCTGGCCGTTTCAGGCAAGAGTTCGAGTGGATTGATGAACTCGAGCGCAAGGTAGGAGACGCTTTGCTTGATCTTTTCCACCGCTCGGTCTTGAAGGAGATGGCCGAGAAGCGGCTCACTGGCATCCGGACACTTACGGGGGCCTCTGGACGGAAATTCGACAGGATGCCGATTCCTACCGGCTTCGTCGGTCTCGACCCGGTGCTCTTAGCTGGCGCAGGCATATCGGTGTCTGCTGGACTGCCGACGGCTAACGTGATGATTGAACTCTTCGGCGCGCGTTTGTCGCTTGGCATCGACGGGGACCGTATCCTCGCGAGGCACCGCTTCGCGGACGTCGCTTCTGCCGTTGAGCGCCGGTTCGGCCGAGCGGAGCTGGAAAGGACTGTGGTTCAAGCATTCGATATGGTGCAAGGTGTGGCGCCGACGCTTGGCCATCTGGCGGCGGTCTCAAGCTTCCGCCACATCGTCACCACTAATCACGACGACCTGTTCGAGCGGGCCAGCGTCGCACGAGGCGTGCCCTACACAGTCCGATCATCGAACGGTGAGGTTCGTGGGGACGGAGAGCAACTCACCATATTTCAGGTCGATGGGTCCGTCGGTAGCCCCTCTTCATTGATTGTCACCGAAGAGGACGCAGCCCACGCTCGCCTCGACAGTCTATACTGGAGTAGCATCGCCCAAGTGATCGGGAATCGACCAGTGATTGTTGTTGGCCACTCACTCCGGGATGAAAATGCGAGACGCGTGTTGGTAGAGCGCGGTAGTGGAGCCGGGCTCTACGTGTCAATCGCCAGTGATCCGATGGACGAGATCCTGCGCGATCGGTTCGGACTTGCGGAATGTGTCGGCACTGCGGACGACTTCCTGCAATCCTACGAGTACGCCCATAGGCAGGCGGAGAGCGGAGCCCTCACCCTGTAGCAATCGTTGCGTCGGCGAGCTACGATCTATACGACCATCCAAAGGCCACGCTAGAAAAACTCGGACGGGTTGGACTGCAAGCGGCCCAAAACAAAGCCCTCACTGTCTGGCGCTGTCTTTGGATCAATTCCATAGTAGAAGTGTTCCCCAAGAGCCTCCTATGGATAATTCGATCTACTAAATTGAGTCGTTCCTTAGAGAAGACCGTCTCAGTGTGAAAGTCCCATTTCACACTCTCGGACGATTCGAAGGAATTGTAGCGTCTGCTTTTAGGAGCCTGCATAACAGTCCGCAACGACCGACAACGGGCGCAGAGCCGGCATTGGTTCGGGGCAGATCAGCTCGTCTTTTGTGCCCTGTGTTTCGGCTTGCCGCCGGCAAGTTGCTTCAATGCATTTGCCCGCCTAGAAAGGTGCCCCCTCGGACTCACTGGTCGCTGTCACTTATTCGGACCCTGAAATTGGCTGCCGCCGCGATTTCTCTGACTTGTCGACGACAGGGAGCCCTTCCTTTCTGGCCTTGGCAAACGCTCGATCGCTCTCCAGGAACTCCGCCAGCATGAACGGGATGAGTTCCGCTACCGATTCGGACTCGCCATAGGTCTGACGATAAAGCGCCGCATAGTCCTTCAGTGCTTGGTTCAGGTCTGCACTTACGCTTATGGTGATCTTCGAAGGTGTCCGATCCGGAAGTTTGCCGAGTTTCAGATTGGTCATGATGACTCCAGTCAATTCGGGTACGGTCGCAGCACAAGATCCTTGTGCACGATGACGCGCAGTGGCCAACCAGGGCGGACGGTGATCGTGGGCTGAATATTGAGGTTCTTCTCGGTGATGCGCTGGCCAGCTTGACTGACGTTCTGCTGAGCGGATTCGCGGATTGCTTTGACCAGGTCGCTTTCGTCTTGCCCGAGGCTCAGCTCGGTGCCGACCCCCAGCAACGTGGCCAGCGCAACGCCTTTCATCAGCTGCCAGGTGTGGAAATCCACCTTGTCCTCAAGCCCGGCATAGCCGGCGGTGTCCGTCGCCGGCAGATTGTCGATTTCGATCGAAGAGCCGTCGGGCAGCAGTATCCGTTGCCAGACCAGCAGCGCGCGCCTTTGTCCAAAGGCAACAACGCTGTCATAGGTGCCAATCAGGCGAGAGCCTTGCGGAATGAGCAAGGTGCTGCCGGTGACTGTGTCGTGCACATTCTCGGTGACCTGTGCGACGACGAGGCCGGGCAAGTCGGAATTGATGCCAGTGATCAGGCTCGCTGCGATGACGCTGCCGGCCATCAGCTGATACGGCGAAGCCGGCGTCTGCAGTGCATGCAGATTGTAGATTCCACTTGTGTTCCGCTGGCTGACAAAATCGAGCTTGCGCTGTTGATTGTTTTGGTCGCCCTCGGCCGGTGCAACGGAAGCTGAATCGCGTGCGGCATCGGATTGTGGAGCCGTTCCATCAAAGGGTGGACGCCCGCCCTGCCCGTTGCCGGCGGCATCCGCTTGCCGGGGTCGATTTTCGATCCGGAAGAAGATTTGCGATTCGCGCGCCTCGATCGCCTGCTGTGCAAGGCGCTGCTCCTCCGCCGAAACCTCCTGGCCCGGCGCGATGCCCAGCTGGCGTTGGTGCTCAAGGATGGGGCGGCCGAGGTCGCCGGGCAGCGGTGGTCCAAGCACCGGAGGCTTGGGCTTGATCCCGGAATAGTCCTTAGGCAGCCTTTCAATTGCCTCCGCGGTTGGCTTCCGCTCAGTGTTGTAAAGCTCTTCAGCCTGCTCTTTGATGCGCAGTGCCGGTCCCTGCAGCGCCATCATGGTGATGCCTAGAACGGTGCCGGAACCAACAGCTGCAATGGCGACAATAATGCCGCGCTTGAAGCGCACAGCGCGGCGGGGCGGGGCCCGCAGCTGGAGCTGTTCTGGATCGAGTTTCGGTGAAGGATCGGAGCGGGAAGTATCCGTCATGGGCCGTCCCTCACCTGCTGGAACGCGAAAAGAGCAATATCCGCCGCGGCGCTTGCCTGCCGTCGGTCCTCGTGATGCGCACCACCTGTTGCTGCTTGGCGCCGAGGCGCAGTTCGGCCGCGGCGAAGAGGCGATCGACAATGTAATAGTTGCCGCGTATGCGGTAGTTGACGAGCTGGTTGTCCCCGTCAGCACCGACGATGAAGAGCGGCGGGGCCTCGCCCTGATCGATGCGGCGCGGAAACTCGATGTAGACCTTGCTGCCATCATCGAACGCGCGCGTCGGCCTCCAGGGCGGCATGTCGCCGGTAATCGAATAGCGGAAGCGAATATTTTCGAGAGCCACATTCGACGCCACTGGCATAGCAGCCTCGGCCTGCGCATCGCGCCGGCGTAGCGCGATAATCTGGTCCTCGCTGTAGGTCCAGGAGATTGCCGCCATGGCGGTCTTATCCGTGCTTTGAAGCTGCAAGTGATAGCTTCGCCGGTCCGTGGTGATCACCAGATTGGTGGCAAGTCCTGGCGCGAAGGGCTTCACCAGCACATGGGTGCGCTGGTCATCGCCGGAGCCACTGACGGTGTCGCCAATTACCCAGCGCACTGTATCGCCGGCCGACACGGATTGGAGTTTCTCGCCTGACTGCAGAGCGATATCGCTGACGCGCTCCGGTGCGGCATAGAGCTGGTAGAGCGCGCCTTCGGCAAAGGGGTAAACCTGCACCGCATTCACATAGCCATATTTGGTGGGTTGCTGCGTCGCCGCCTTGTTGGCATCGGCGACACGTTCTTCAGGCGAGCGCCTGTCTTCAGCAGCCTTGCCCGGCTCGGGCTGCAACTGGCCGGGCAGCGGTAGCGGTTTCGGCACTTCCACGACTTTGACGGGCTTCTCCGGCGCCTTCTCGATTGCCGCCGGTTGGAACTTGGCAGCATCATAGGAAATCTGAGGTGGCGGCACCGGCTTCGAGGCACAGGCGGAGATGACCGCAGCCGACGTCGACAGGACCAGCGCAGTGCGGAGCGACGAGAGTCTATTTTTCATTGGCGGGCTCCTTTGGGGGAACGGAAGTCTGCGCGGCACTGTCGAGCTCGCGCGACCAGTCGATGGCATTGATGAAGACGCCGAGCGGGTTTTTGCGCAGCTGATCGGTATTGTTCGGCGGCCGGATCACAATGGTGAGGATCCCGGTCCAACGCGTTGTGCTGGCGAGGCTGCCGCGCTCAAAGACCTGCTCGGTCCATTTGACTTGAAAGGAGCTGTCGGACGCTCGAACCACGCTCGTCACCTGCACCGAGACGCTGCGCGTGCCGATCTTGCCGAACGGGTCGTTGGCCTTAGCGTACTCGTTGAGAAAGAGGGCTCCGCGGTCGGTGGCAAAGTCGTAGGCCGAGAGCCAATTCTGCCGCACCAGCACCGCATCGGTGGAAACAGAGCGGACATTCTGGATGAAGCGGCCGAGATGCCAGGCGATCTGGGCATCGGTGGGCTCGTAGTCCCGGATTGCTGGAGCGACGGCGCGCGCCTCGCCGAAACGATCAACCTCGACGACATAGGGCACGACGCGGCCCTGCATCGACTGCCACAAGAGTCCACCAGAGAGCCCGGTGGCCAGAGCGAGGCAGCCAAAGGCCATCAGGCGCCAGTTCCTTGCCTGCACGCGCGCAGTGCCGATGCGCTCGTCCCAAAGTTGGGCGGCCTTCTGGTATGGTGTGACGGGGTGGGGCGTCTTCCCGTAACGCTGAACAGGTCGCTTGAAGAGCATCTAGTCTTCCTTATGGTTGAGAGAGGGGTTGGCGCCGCTTCCACCCCGATCGCCATCGCGGACGGCCTGCGTGGCGGCGTGGCGATGGGCGCGCGCGGTCTGTTCGGAACGCAAGCGCCTCGCCCACGCCGGCGCGGCATTGGCACCTGACGCGGCAGGGTTTCCGGTCATTGATGCGGTCGGCGTGCCGCCCGTCGCGGTCCAGGCGGCATCGCGGCCGGCATCGGCGCTGCGCCGGAATGGTTCTGTTGCAGGTCGCATTCCCCGAATCGCGGCGCCGCCAGCTGCGCCGGCAACGCCCTGCAGTCCAGCAGCTACGCCGGAGAGGCCGGACTCGGGCGATGTTGCACGCCTCATCTGCCAAGCTGTGGAAGCAGCCGATCCCATGGCCGTGCCGGCTCGAAGGGCGGCGAGACCGCCGCCGGTTGCCATGCGCGCGCCGGCAAGCGCCGCACCTCCGGCAACGAGCGTTGATCCGGCGGCCGCCGCGGTGGTTCCGAGTGCGGCTCCCGCGCCAAGCTGCGGCGCGCCGGAAACAAGACCCGAGGCAATTCCCGGTCCGAAAATGCCGAGCCCAAGCAGCGCCAACGCGCCCAGTACCTGTGACATGGCCGCGGCCAAGTCCGGCTCCTTGCCTTGCAGCGCGGAAGCGAACTCGCCGAAGAGCGTGGAGCCGATGCCGACGATGACAGCAAGCACCATCACCTTAATGCCCGACGAGATCACATTGCCGAGCACGCGCTCGGCCAGAAACGCCGAGCGGTTCCAGAGCGCGAAGGGCACCAGAACAAAACCGGCCAATGTGGTGAGTTTGAACTCCAGGATAGTGATGAAGAGCTGAATTGAAAGAATGAAGAAGGCGATGAGGACCAGAAACCAGGCGAGAAGCAGCACGAAGATGGTCAGCGCGTTGCCAAAGATCTCGGGGAAGCCGACTAGCTGGCTCGCTTGATTGAGCAGCGGCCAGGCGCCCTCGAAGCCGGCCGCGGCAATGCGGCCTGGCCGCAGGAGACTGTCGGCGGACAGATTGCCGGCCGATGCGTTGATGCCGAGCCCGGCAAAGGAATGGTAGATGATGTCGGCGAGGTTCTTAAAATTGTTCAGGATGAAGGCGAAGGCGCCGACATAGAGCACTTTTCGGACAAGCCGGCCAAGAACATTGGGCTCGCCGCCGAACGCCCAGACCAGGCCTGCCAGCGTGATGTCGATGCCGATCAAGATGGTGGTGAGAAAGGCGACGTCGCCCGAAAGCAGACCGAACCCGCTATCAATATAGCGGGTAAAAGTCTCCATGAAGCGATCAATGACGCCGAGGTCGTTCATGTCGCCGCCTTCCTCGTTGTCTTGAAGAACTGCTGATCAGTTGCCGGGATAGGCCGTTCCGGTACCCAGGAAACGCTTCGTCGTCTCGCGGGCGGCTTCCTCGGACTGCGCCTTGCGGGCAGCATCTTCGGCTTCAGCCCGGAACTGGGTCGCGAGCAGCGTCTGGATCTGAATCTGCTGCTTGGTCGAAAGCGCGATCAGCTGATTGGTGGCCTGGCTTGCCTCAAGGGCACCTGCCGCGCCCTGACTGCGGTTGACGAGATCGGTAAGCAGGTCGCCGTCGGCCCGCACGTTCTCCACGATCTGCGACTGCGCGCTCATGGTTTGGCGGAACGCCTGCATGGCGTTTTGCCAGCGCTCGCGCGCGGCGCTCGCCACATCGCTGACCTTGATTGTGGCGTCGTAGCTTTCCGGATATTGCACACGCCACTGGTTCTGAAGCTTGTCGAGATCGAAGCTCAGGCCGCTGGCCTGGGTCATCAGGCCGTCGATCCGTTGGAGCGAACCTGTGAGCTGGCCGACGGAAGAAAAATCCAGGCGCTGAAGGTTGCGCGCCATGTTCTGCAGCATCGTCGCCTGGTTCTGAAGCGACTGGATCTGGTTGTTTATCTGCTCCAGGGAACGTGCCGCTGTCAGCACGTTCTGCGCATAATTCGACGGATCGAACACGATTAGGGCGTGGGCCGGCTGGACGTAGTCGGCCATCGGTTTTGCGATTAGGGAAACGGTGATCAGGCTGGTGAGAAGGCGGCGCCGCATCATGACGATTGCTCCTTGTCTGGTTGAGGGAATTGCTGGAGAAGCTCGGCAGCCCAATCGAGGCCGCGCGCACTCAGGAACCGGGAGGCAAAGCTGTCCTGCCCGTGCTCTGACAGGACGCTGTCGATCAAAGCTTGCGTGGCCGGATCAGAGGCCCCGCAGAGCGCAAGAGCGATCGGGCCGAGCCCGAGCTCGAAGAGGCGGTTGCCGCGGCGCGACTGCAGATAATACTGGCGCTTCGGTGTGGCACGGGCGACCAATTCGATCTGCCGCTCGTTCAGGCCGAAGCGCTCATAGGCTGCCCGCGCCTGCGGTTCCACGGCACGGTCATTGGGAAGAAAAATGCGCTGTGGGCAGCTCTCGATGATCGCCGGCGCGATCGACGAGCCAGCGATGTCTGCAAGTGACTGCGTGGCGAAAATGACGGAGACGTTCTTCTTTCGCAGCACCTTCAGCCATTCACGGATGCGGGCGGCAAAGAGAGGGTTGTCGAGATAGACCCACGCCTCGTCGAGCATCAGCAGCGTCGGCCGTCCGTCGAACCGCTCCTCGAGACGATGGAACAGATAGGTGAGCACCGGGAGCACAGCGCCTTGGCTGTGCATCAGCTCTTCGGTCTCGAAACACTGCACATCCGACAAAGCCAGCCGATCTTCATCGGCATCGAGCAGACGCCCGAACGGGCCGTCGAGCGTGTACGGCATCAACGCGGATTTCAGCGCATTGGACTGAAGCAGGACCGACAATCCAGTGAGCGTGCGTTCCTGCGCCGGCGCGGTGGCAAGGCTGGTCAGGGCCGACCAGATCGCCTCCTTCACCTCCGGCGTTACGGTGACATTCTCATGGGCGATGAGGCCGGCGATCCATTCGGCTGCCCAGCTGCGGACAGCCTGGTCATTGATATTACGCAGCGGTTGGAAGGCAAGCGCACCGTCCGCACCAAGCCCATGGTGCTCTCCACCCATGGCGAGTGTCGCCGCGCGGGCCGAGTTGCCCTTGTCGAAGACATAAACCTGTGCGCCGGCATAGCGGCGGAACTGCAGAGCGACGAGGGCAAGCAGAACCGACTTGCCGGCACCGGTCGGACCAACGATCAGCATGTGACCGACATCGTCGACATGGGTGGAAAGCCGAAACGGGGTGGACCCGCTGGTCTCGGCAACAAGAAGCGACGGTGCTTCGATCCGGGTGACTTTCGCGAGATGCTCGTTTGTCGCCGGACCGGCCCAAACCGACGATAGCGGCATGAGATGGGCAAGGTTCAATGTATGAATGAGCGGCTGGCGAACGTTGGCATAGACATGGCCGGGCAATGAGCCGAGCCACGCCTCGACCGCATTGATGCTTTCACGGATTGTGGTGAAGCCGAGTCCGTTGACGATGCGCTCAACCGCGCGAAGGTTCTCCGCGGCGGCTTGGCGATCCTGGTCCCATACCGTCACCGTTGTGGTGAGATAGCCGAAGCCGACGTGATCGCCGCCCAATGCCTGAAGGGCGGCATCCGCATCGAGCGCCTTGTTGTCGGCGTCACTATCGACGAGAGGGGCGGGTTCGTTGGTCACGACCTCGCGCAGGATGGCTGCGACCGATTTGCGCTTGGCAAACCACTGACGGCGCAACCGGGTCAGTGTCTTTGTGGCTTCCGTCTTGTCGAGCGGGATGAAGCGCGTCATCCAGCGGTAGGCGAAATCCTGATGGTTGAGCGCGTCGAGGATCCCTGGCCGGGTGACGTTCGGGAAACCAAGGATGGTGAGGTTGCACAGATGCTGCTCACCCAGCATCGGCTCCAGGCCGCCGGTAAGCGGCGCGTCAACCAGAACACCGTCGAGATACATTGGCGTTTCCGGCATGGCGACCGGATGGCGGTAGGTCGAGATTGTGCCGTGCAGATAGGTTAGCGTCTCGGCATCATCGAGGGCGCGCACTTCCGGCATGAAGCCGGACAGCAAATCCAGGACGCGGTCGGTCTCGTCGCGAAACCACGCCAGCTCCTGGCGCCAGTCTCTAGCCCCTCCCGAGTGATGCGAGTCGACCAGTGCGCTTTCCGCCCGCGCCTGGCCATCTGGCGCCGGCATGAAGACCAAGGTCAGATGATAGCGACTCTCGAAGTGCGCGACCTTGCCCTCGAAGGCCGCGCGCCGTTCTTCATCGACCAGCCATGAGGCAGCATCGGGAAAAGCCGAGCTCGGATAGCCCAGCGCTTCAACGCGCTCGGCCTCGAAAAACAACCCCCATCCGGAGCCCAACCTTCGTAGCGCATTGTTGGCTCGTGCGCAGATGCCGACCAACTCGGCTTCGGTCGCGCTTTCAAGGTCGGGGCCACGGAACCGGAAGGTTCGCTGGAAGCTACCGTCTTTATTGAGCACGATGCCGGGCGCGACCAAAGCGGCCCAGGGCAGATGATCGGCAAGCCGATCGGCTTTGCCGCGATACTCCGAAAGGTTCAGCATGCAAGCCACCCCTTCAGGCGAAGATGACGGACAAGCACGCTGGCGAAGTCCGGATCGCGGCGAGCGGCAAAGACCGCGAGGGTGTGGCCGGCGATCCAGAGCGCCAGTCCGGCGATCCACTGCTGCAGGCCAAGGCCTATTGCCGCGGCCACCGTGCCGTTGAGGATCGCCACCGCTCGCGGCGCGCCGCCCAGCAGGATCGGCTCAGTCAATGCCCTGTGAACGGGGACTTCGAAATCCTCGATATGCTGCTCTCCGGTGGCCATCAGACGAGTGCCCCGCCGCCGAAGGAGAAGAAGGAGAGAAAGAAGCTCGATGCCGCGAAGGCGATCGACAGGCCGAAGACAATCTGGATCAGCCGGCGAAAACCGCCTGCCGTGTCACCGAAAGCAAGGGTCAGGCCGGTGGTGATGATGATGATCACCGCGACGATCTTGGCGACCGGTCCCTGCACCGACTCAAGGATCTGCTGCAGCGGCTGTTCCCAAGGCATGCCGGAGCCCGCTGCGTGGGCCGGGACGGTGAGAAGAAACGCGAGCGCGGTGGACGAAAGGAAGCGAAGCTTCTTGCGCATGAGGTGACCTTTCAAAACTGCTGGAGTTGCGGAAGCGTGAGCGGGGTGACGGCGTAATCACCGCTGCTGTCGAGACCGGTGACCTCAGCGATCGCGTCAATGCGGCGCGAGGATCCGCGCCCAGCGATGAAGACGATCAGATCTACCGCATCAGCGATGAGGCGGCGGGGAACGGTGACGACGGCTTCCTGGGCGAGCTGCTCGATACGGTAGAGAGCGGAGCGCGCCGAATTGGCGTGAACCGTCGCGATGCCGCCGGGATGCCCGGTGTTCCATGCCTTCAGCATGTCCAGGGCTTCCGCGCCCCTGACTTCGCCCACGATGATGCGGTCGGGTCTGAGCCGCAGGGTCGAGCGCACGAGATCGGCGAGCGTGACCGACCCCCGCCTCGTCCTCAAGGCAACGCAATCCTTCGCCGCGCATTGCAGTTCGCGCGTGTCCTCGATCAGGATCACCCGCTCGTCGCAATCGGCGACTTGTGCCAGCAGCGCGTTGGCAAGTGTTGTCTTGCCCGACGACGTGCCGCCGGCGACCAGGATGTTGCGCCGCTCGCGGACCGCCGTCTTCAGCGCATCGGCCTGCAGCGGCAGCATGACCCGGTCGGCGACATAGTCGGCCAATGTGTAGAGTTTCGCCGCAGGCGTTCGGATGGCGAAGCATGGCCCCAGCACGACAGGCGGCAGCAGACCCTCGAAGCGCTCGCCCGATGGCAATTCGGCGCTGACAATCGGATTGTCAGCATGCGCCTCGGCGCGCACGTGGGAGGCGACCAGGCGGATGATGCGTTCGGCCTCAGAAGGATGCATGTGCACGCCGGTATCGACCCGGCCTTCACCCAACCGGTCGAGCCGCAGCGCACCGTCGGGATTGACCATCACCTCAATGACGGTCGGATCGGCAAGGGCTTCAGTGATCGCCGGACCCATGGCGGTGCGCAGCATGGCGCGGCGGCGATGGTCGGCTTCCGGATGAGAACTCATCCTTCCCCTCCCCTGCGATCGTCGGTGCCAAGGGACCGTTTCCCGGAAGCGATTTGGCGGCCGACCTGTTCGACGAATTTGTCGAAGCGCTCCTGGGCAATCCCTTGCGTGGCCCTGTCCGGCACCGGCGTGTGAGCATGAAGCGTGATCGAAAAGCGGATGAAGAGCGCCAGGCTCTCCAGGATCATCTCGACATCGCGCCTGACATGTCCGAGGTCGCGGGAAAGACGGTCGAGCCTCTTGCCGTAGCGCTGGTCGAGTTCATTCTCCCCACGCCGCTCGATAAAGGCCTCGACCGCGTGCGCCACAATGGCCGATTTGGTGGTCGATGGATTGCGGCTGAGGTTCTCCAGCTTCTCGCTCAACTCGGGTTCAAGCAAAAACTGGTGACGAATGCGGTGGGGCTTCATGCTGCTCGTTCCTCTGACCGGCGCTGATGCACCGGCGACGGGAACGAGCATCGTCGAGATCCTCGAAATCGCTTACGGCCGTTATCTACGCTGAGATGCGCCCGCGTATGGCGCGCCGTTCAGAAGCCGGGCACGATGTCCTTGTCGTCGCCCATTCCCTCATTGAGGCCGTACGCACGTGCTGCGGTGGAAATCCGATCCATGACGCGCTTGTCGGCGAGCGTCTCGCAGTCATCGTCTGCGGGCGTGAACAGATCGCCATGATCAGGCTCCTGGGCGACGAGGGTCCGTTCTTCGGGCAGGCCCGGATGGCGCTGCTGCTGGACACCTCCGTCTTCGATTGCCGCGCCGGCACTGTCGTCGTCGCCAGCAAGACGCCGATCCACGCCGCGCACCTGTCCGCTCCAATCGTCCGGGCGCGACGTGGGCCGATCCGCGTAGGCACCGTCGCGCAGCACCGGCGAAGGCAGCACTCGCTCCGTGAAATTCGGATCCTGGTAATAACGCAACTTCTTGGCGCGAATCGGCGGCAATCCCGAAACCAGGATTAGTTCGTCAGCCTGCGGCAACTGCATCACCTCACCCGGCGTCAGCAGGGGACGAGCGGTCTCTTGGCGGCTTACCATGACGTGGGACAACCAGGGCGCCAACCGATGGCCGGCATAGTTACGCATCGATCTGAGTTCCGTCGCGGTACCGAGCGCGTCCGAGATGCGTTTGGCCGTGCGCTCGTCATTTGAGGAAAAGGCAATCCGCACATGGCAATTGTCGAGAATGGCGTTGTTCTCGCCATAGGCCTTGGAGATTTGGTTCAACGATTGCGCTATCAGATAAGCGCGGATGCCGTAGCCTGCCATGAAGGCGAGCGCAGTCTCGAAGAAGTCGAGCCGACCGAGCGCCGGAAATTCATCCAGCATCATCAGCAGCTGATACTTGCGGCTCTTCTTTGGATCGCCCTCCAGGCGCTCGGTCAGCCGCCGGCCGATTTGATTGAGCACCAATCGCACCAGGGGCTTAGTGCGCGAGATATCCGACGGCGGCACGACCAGATACAGCGACATCGGTCGCTCGGCATCCACAAGGTCGGCAATGCGCCAGTCGCAGGCCGATGTTGCCGCGGCCACCGTTGGATCACGATAGAGCCCGAGAAACGACATGGCGGTCGAGAGAACGCCTGAGCGCTCGTTCTCTGACTTGTTCAGCACCTCACGAGCCGCCGAGGCCACGACCGGATGGACCTGGGGCTTGTCCACCGTGCCGAGGTGGTTGGTGGTCATCATCCGCTGCAGTGTCGCAGCGAATGAGCGTTGCGGGTCCGACAGGAAGGTGGCGACACGGGCGAGTGTCTTTTCCTCTTCGGCGTAGAGCACGTGCAAGATGGCGCCAACTAGGAGTGAATGACTGGTCTTCTCCCAATGGTTCCGCCGCTCCAGCGCGCCTTCCGGATCGACGAGAATGTCGGCGATGTTCTGAACGTCGCGGACCTCATCTGGACCTTTGCGCACTTCCAGCAGCGGGTTGTACCGCGCCGATCTCGGATCGGTCGGATTGAACAAGAGACAGTGCGAGAACTTCGACCTCCAGCCAGAGGTCAGCTGCCAGTTCTCGCCTTTGATGTCGTGAATGACGGCCGAGCCGGTCCAGGAAAGAAGGGTTGGAACAACGAGTCCGACGCCCTTGCCCGAACGTGTCGGCGCAAAGGCCATGACGTGTTCCGGTCCGTCATGGCGCAGATAGCGATAATTCAGTCCACCAAGGAAAACGCCGGCCGGCTGAAACAGCCCCGCCTTCTCGATCTCCAGCTTCATGGCCCATCGTGAGGACCCATAGGTGGTGACCAACCCCCGCTGCCGTGCGCGCCAGAGGGACCCAGCTATCGCGGCGGCACAGCCCAGGAACCCGCTGGCTCCGGCAAGTATGCCAGCCTTGTCGAAGACTTCAGGCGCATAGGCGTCAAATTGGAACCACCATTCGAACAGTTTCCACGGCTGGTAGATCGGCCAGCCGACTGTCACAAACCATGGCGCGCCGAGTGGCGGCTGATAGGAGAGCATGTGGGCGCACCATTGGGTTGCAGTCCACACGCCAAGAATGACAATTGCGAATACGACAGCGATCTGCCCAATCAGCAACTTCGTGGGTGTCAATGGCTTGCTCCGCTCTTCTGGCCAGACGGACCAAACATCGCGCCGAGCGATGAGAATTCGAACGGCCGCTACGTGCGACTAGGTGCGATGACAAGGTTGATAGGCATTGTTCAGCTGCGAACAGCGAAAATCCGCCGCAGCAACCGATCGGCGGTGCCAGGTACGCGGTTTGGTCGCAGAAGATGTTGGGGCTTCAGGCGCGGGCACATTGAAGATGTGCTGACAGACAAACCTTTGGAGCCGACGCGTTTGTGCGAGTAGCGAGCTGAAGGGCTCGGCGAGAAGTCGTCGTTCTCAATCGGGCGACGGGGGATACATCGGCGAAGACGGCATAAGGGAGGATGGGCCAGACCGAGCCGACGGAATGGGCGTAGCCAAGGCCTTGGAGCGCATGGCGCTTGGCCGGGAGGCCGCCGCCCGTCAGACTTACGCGGCGCGTCGTTGAGCGAGGTGGAGACCCGAACGGGCTCGACGAGGGTCCACGGCGGTCACAATGTTGTGGTGGTGATCGCAGTAGACGCGATCCGGCGAAGTTGGCCCAGCACAAAAACGATAACCGCCGGGTACTGACGGGTCTTCGCTCACCGGGAAGCGGCATTGATAGAGGCCTAGCTGAATGAGGGGGACATCTCTCGAAGTTAGTCTGATATTTTCAGGCATGATGGTTTCCTAGTTCGTAGCAATTGCCGGGTGACGGCCGCAGTGCGACCCGTCAGGGGCGAGCTTCTCTCGTTTGGGAGGCTATGGATTACCATATGGTGTTGGCAGCACCGTCAATGAAGCCCGACGCCCTGCTTCTGAAGCCAATAGTTTGCGACTTAAGGCCACACCCGCAAACGCATTAGCGATCTACCATCTTGTCCCCGAGGCACCCGCCCGCCGCGGTTGTCGGCGGCGGTGGTGGCACTGGCTTGTGGGGCCCCTAGGCCCACTCGCGGCGCTCGCACTGGATCTCGGTGCGGGTTTCCCTTGTCTCATCGCCCTGTCAGCGCCTTGCAAATGAGCGAAACCAAGCGGTCGCGCGCTCGCTCGTGGAGTGCGCCTTTCGGCCGCCATGCAAGGAAATCATCAACGCTCATCCAATCAGCCGGGTTTGTGTCGGCGTCTGGCTGGCTGAATTCCACATACAGATGCAGTTCGTCCGGCACGAAGACGACCCTCCACAATCCTTTGATGTCATTGGCAAGGTTGTAGGCGAGGACGGTCATGGCGGGGCACTCCTTTCGCCGTGGAGCGTGCCTATCTCACGGGAAAATTCCATCACCAGAAGTTAGTATTGACGCTCGCGCTTTCTCAGAAATCCAACGTCCGCGTGATGCCGAAAGGTGCAGCTAGCTTTTTGTGTATCTCGATTGGGAACACGGGACCGCCGCGAAAGTTCGGTGCACGCAGCGAATCCTCCCCCTCCAGGTATTGCTGCAGATCGGTATCCCGATCGGCCCGCGCTCCCCGCAAGGGCGCGGGCCTCGGCCTGTGGTGCTCATGCCATCTACTTCGATCCGCAAGATGGAATATGATCCTGACAGAAGAATCCTCTCTGTCTGGTTTGTGGCCAGCGTCAAGCGGTACGAGTTTGAGGGGGTACCGCCGGAAACCTTTGCCGCGTTCCGGGCCGCGTTCGCCAAGGGCCGCTACTTCAACGACCACATCCGCAACAATTTCCGCTACCGTCTGGTTGCGAGCGATAGCGACCCGGGATGACCTGACCTGCCGGCGGCTCAATCGTCCTGTCGCTCCAACCGGCGGTTGGTGGACGCGTTGCCGCTGTGGCGCTTAGGGTTGGTTACGGTCCGCGCTCACTTGGCAAGCCCACCCCCCCGCATCCCCCCGCCTGGTGCAAAGCGTTTGATCGGTCCCGCCGTTCTGGCAGTGCGGCGGGACTTTTTTGCGGTCCAGGTGGAGCATCGGCGCGCGGGGAAGGCGCGGTGCACGCAGCACCTTTTCCTCATCCAACGTACGTCGGTGGCGCGCTGAAGGATCTCAACATCGGTCTGCCGCCGGAGCTCAACTAGCTGGACTATTGCTCGACCGGAAGCGGCTCGTGCTGCGGCTCAGCGTGGTGGAAGACCTGTCCAAGATCGCGCGCGTCCTCCAGAAGTCCGGGAAGCCGTGCAGGAGCATGACCGGCTTACCCCCGGCAGGCCCGGCCTGAACGACATGAAACCGAATGCTTCCGGCGTTGACGAACTGATGTTCAGGCGCGAGCGAGACCATGGCTGGTAACGCGGGTGTCCTAAAACTGATCCAGTGCAATGAGGATATCAGGCTGTCGTCCCGACAACATGCACGCTCAGCCGTCGCATCCCCCGCCAGATGAGCATGGGAGCCGAAGGGCCAAGTGGGGATCGCGCAGTTGTTGCTGCAGGCGGCGGATGTTTATTTGTAAGCGCAGGTCTGCACCTGCATCCTTTGGCGCTATTATACGTTTGCCCCGCGAAGAAGATGCTCCGGACCGGCGGCCATGTCGAAGAAAACAACCGAGGACGCTTACGAAGGTCAAGTGCAACTTGAGCGGCGGGCCGAACGGGAGAGCCGCGGACGCAATGCCGAATGGCCGTCAGAGATTCCCAGCCGCGGCTGGAAGGACGTGCTGTGGCGGGTCTTTGCTGAGGTAACCGAGGACCGTGTTATGCTGATCGCGGCGGGGGCTGCATTTTATCTGCTTCTTGCCCTCTTTCCAGCGCTTGCCGCGTTCGTGTCCATCTATGGTTTCGTCGCCGATCCTCAGACCATCGCTGAGCACATTGCGTTCCTTGGCGGCGTACTGCCTTCGGGAGGTCTGGATATTATCAGATCTCAGCTTGCGTCCTTGGCCGCTCAGAAGGCTGGCGCGCTCAGCTTCGGCTTCATCTTCGGCCTTGCCGTCGCACTGTGGAGCGCCAGTAACGGCATAAAGACGCTATTCGAAGCCATGAACATCGCCTACGAGGAGAGTGAAAAGCGCGGCTTCATCCACCTGAATCTCCTGGCCTTGGGCTTCACACTTGGCGCCATCCTCATTGGTATCGGCTTTATCATCTCGGTGGGGATTGTGCCGGCCGTGCTTGCGCTGCTGAACCTCGGCGGCTGGACCGAAGCCCTTGTGCGGATCTTTCGGTGGCCGATGATGCTGATCATGGTGGGCGTCGGGATCACGCTGATTTACCGCTACGGACCCAGCCGGGAAAGGGCAAAGTGGCAATGGGCGACATGGGGCGCCTTCCTCGCCGCTGTGGTCTGGATCGCAGTCTCGATAGGCTTCTCCTATTATCTTGAAAACTTCGCCAACTACAACGCCACGTATGGGGCTCTTGGGGCAGTCATCGGCTTGATGATGTGGACTTGGATTTCTGTGATTATCCTGGTTGTAGGTGCGGAGCTGAATTCCGAGATGGAGCATCAGACAGCGATGGACACCACCACAGGTGCGCAGCAGCCGATGGGTGCGCGAGGTGCCACGGTTGCCGACACGCTGGGCGGATCGGCCGATGCCGCCGACCAGCAGTCGCGTTTTGACGAGCGCAACGAGTAGCGCGCAGATCACTTTGGACATCATGGTCAAGCGGCTGTAACCAACGCCGCGGCGCGTAGCCCAGAACGGCTCAAGGCGCTGGTCGCCCGGCTTGCCCAGGTGACTGGCGATCTCACCATCCAGAAGCAACGCAAAAGCGCCGTCGCCGATGCCGAACCCCTCGCCAGCCTCGACGAGGTCATTGTTCTGCTCAAGCGTCAGAGCCGCCGACTTGAAGGGCGAGATCGCCTCGCTAGCGACGACGACCCGCTGTGGGCCTGTCTCGATTAGGTCTTCCGTTCGGTCAACGGTGTCGCCCGCGTACTCCTGATGGCCGAGTTGCCCGAGATTGGCACCCTTTCCAATAAGGCCATCGCCAAACTCGTAGGCTTGGCGCCGATCGCCAGTGACAGCGGCAGGCGCAGCGGTCGAAGACCGGTGCGCGGCGGCCGTGAAGGTCCGCGCTCCAGCCTCTCCTCGTCGCGCTCACCGTCGCCAGATATGATCCCCTCGCGCCTTCAGACAGGAAAGGAAAAGATGACTATTCGCATTGCGCCCGCCCGCAAGCTACCCATCATTCCCAATGCAAAAGCACGCGATGCGCGCCTCGAGTTCGCAAACGCAACTTGAAACCCCAGATAGTCACTCATTGGGAACCAACGGGCCTTACCTCCGTTTGCTCCTCGAATGGAGGAAACCATGAACAACCGGAATTCTGAACGGCGTCCCCCGACTGCGGTAAGAGTTGGTGACGGTACCTCGGAAGACATAGGAGCGACTGTAAGCGGCACGTTATCCAAAGCGTCCGACATAGCGCAAGGGGCAGCGGAAACCGCCAAACGGGCGGCCGTTGGTGGCGCGTCCACCGTGACCAATCAGGTGAAGGAGATGTTGGACCGTCAGGTCGGCAGCGGCGCCGAGGTGATGGGCCAACTGGCGAGTTCGACCAAGCGTGCGGCCGAGGACCTCGACGCAAACGCACCGATAGTCGCTGGGGTCGTGCGCACCTTCGCGAATAGGCTTGATGGATACGCAGACGACCTGCGAGACAGGTCCGTCGATCAGCTGGTTCTTGCAGCGTCCGATTTCGCGAGGCGCAAGCCGGGTTTGGTGTTTGGGCTGGCCGCCGTAGCGGGCTTTTTGACGTTCCGCACACTGAAGAGCGCGCCTCCCGCACCAGAGTCCATCAAAGGAAGGCGGCAGGGAGCGAACTGATCTGATGGCACAGGAACATCTGAAGAATTCGCCTCTCCCTCAAGCACTGTCGGCAGTGTTGGCGGACGTCGCGGACCTCTTTCAAAAAGAGTTGCGCCTGGCGCATGCGGAGCTGTCCGCCAACGTCTCAACGAAGCTCCAAGCAGGTGTGTGGATGTCTGCTGCTGGCGCGCTGGGAGTGGTCGCCGCTCTGCTTCTAATGCAAGCCCTCGTACTTGGAATCGCCAGCTTAGGGATAGCCCTGCACTGGTCGTGTCTGATCGTCGCGGCCGCAACGGGCGTCGCCGCTGCTTTCGCCTATTATAGGGGCCGGGCTGATGCGCAAAAACAACTTCTGCCGACACACTCCATTAGCCAAATAAAGCAGGATATTGCGACAACCAAGGAGCAACTAACATGAGCCGCAATTCACAGGTCCAGGATTTTGGAACGAAAGAATGGCTTCTCAGCTCCGCTAGGAACAATCCCGAAGGCCTTCTGCTCGTCGCAGCAGGGTGCGCGCTGCTAATGCGCAGCCGCGGTTCAAGTGCCGGGCATCGCGAGCAATCCCGTGGAACCAACGGGCGCCAAAATGCTCCGCACGTACGCACCGCCAGCGGCGGGGCGTCAAAAACGCAGGAAGAGGCTAGCGAGACAGCTGAGGCCATGCGCGACAATTTAGCCGGCATTGGGGAGAAGGTGAGTGAAACCGCAAGTCACTACGCATCATCGGCCGCGGCATACGCAGAACAGGCCGGTCGCACCGTATCCGAGAAGTCAGGGCGCGTGGTGCAGCAAGCCCAATCAACGTTCCAGGACACGATTGGCCGCATGGTGGAAGAACAGCCATTGGCTTTTGTCCTGGCCGGCTTCGCAGCCGGTGCCGCTATAGCTGCTGCTTTACCGGCCAGCGATGTCGAGAGGCGCACGCTCGGCCCTGCAGGAGAGCGATTGACGGATGCTGCTGAAAAAGCTGGGGACCGCTTGAAGTCTTCGACAGCAAAGGCGGGCGAACGGCTCAAGAGCGTCGCCGAGGAACGTGGGCTGAATTCGGACGGCCTCAAGGAGGTGGCGAGGGACGTTGCGGGCGCCTTTGGAAGCGCCTTGTCAGAAGAGCAATCAAGTGAACCCGTGCAGCCGCCTTCGCCAAGCCCAAGTGGATCGAGCGGTTCATCCACTCCGGCCGCCAAGCTGCAACCGGGCAGCGCCACCCCTTCGGAAGGAATAACGGCCAAATCGCGGTCGGGCAACGCTCGGTCGAGCAAACCTGCCCGCCCCGGTGGCAAGAGAGATTTATGATGGCCGATCCGCAACTTGAGCATCTTGAATACGAAGTTGAGACTGCCCGGGCTAAGCTCGCCGAGGACTTGTCGACACTTCGGTCGCCAAACACGCTCTCCGAATTTACCGATGATTTGAAACACGAAGCGCTTGAGGCAAAGAATGCCCTGGTGGAGAAAGCAAGAGCCTCAATGCAATCGGTGGCGCAGGCGATTATTGACGATCTCAAGGCCAAGGCGGCTGCCAATCCGAGCGCTGCTTTGGCGATTGGGGCCGGTTTGGGGTGGCGTTTCCTCCGCCATCCGCCGATCGCAACCGCACTCGTCGGAGCGGGATTGATCAGCTTGTGGCGGACCAATTCAGCCCGGCCACCCGGCGAGCAGCAGGTGGATCACCTATCGTACGCCAAGGAGCGCCTGAAGGAGCAATCTAGTGATTTGGCGGAAAGCGTCAGTGATTTCGCTCTTGAAACGGCTGGTAAAATAAAACGCGAAGCTGCCGAGTTGACCGGCGTGGCCAAGGAAACTGTTAAGAAGACAGAACGTCTAGCTGCGGGTATCCGCCATAGCGGCGCTGGGGCGCACGAGGGCGAGACTGCCGCAAGAGCATCCGCACCCTTCGATGAAGCTTCGTTAGCTATTCAAGACGCATCGGGCAATGAGCATACCGAGGACAAACTCCTTCTGGCGGCGGCAGGTTTGGCAGTCGCCGCGGCTGTCGGCTTTGCCTATCAACGACGTCTGAATGAGCAGATGGACACCGACCGAACTGGATGAGCGTAGACAGAGGTCATTGCAGAGAAACAGTCGTCCTGAAGGCAAAGTATGATGCCGCGCTGACATTTATCGAGTCCCGACGAGTTCAGCCATCGGATTGCATATTCTGGAACCACGGACGGCGCGATGACGATGCGCACGGCGGAGAAGACAAAGCGGTCAACCCCTTCGAGCATGATGATCGTCGGCCGGTCGGTCACGGCCTTCAGCGAAACCGCCAGCGACCGGCTGAAGCGGAATTCACCCCGAAAACCGTGCAAGTGCTGCCGACCCCATAACGTGAGCGCAACGGCGCGCTCTGTCCGCTGTCAGGACGAACTTTCTCCGATCCGGCTTGGCGCTGCCGGTGCCCGCGCACGCAACTGCTCAGTCATCTGGGGCGTTCTCGGGCATTCCGCTATCGCGACCTCGTTTCGAACGTTTTAACACGCCCACTCGAGCTTGATCTCGCGGAGCGCTGCGCTAGCCCTTCCGATCTGGCTATTGCCAATGCGTATTTAACCAGGCTTGCGCAGGCGAACGCTTCGACTCGACCAGGCTTGCGCAGGCGAACGCTTCGACTCTCTAAGTGACGACGCCGCAATATTAGCATCGCTCGTCGTTGCAATTTCTCGAAATGCGCAACTCGACGACCGCTTGCTAGGCGTGTTCGTTGCCCAGCGTTCACGAAGGGGGACGCGCTAGCGGACGAATCCCGATCACCCAGTTTACGGTTACTGCGTTCCTACCCGATCACCGCTTGGCGCTGTCACTGTCCGCTTCGGCCCGCACAAGGAACTGCTCGGTCGTGGAGGGAAGACGGGATTTCAGCCAATCCGCCATCGCGACTTCCTCTTGCAGATTCTCTTCGCAAGCCCGAAGAACCTCGGTTTCGCCGAGCGATCGAGCGGCGGCAATCAGGATCGTGTAGGAGGCGATTTCCATGTGCTCGAACGTGTAGCTCGCGAGCGATCCTTTCATCACCTCGTCTTCAGCGAAGACGCCGCTCAGCGATTGCGCCATCGCCGTCAGCTTACCGCCAGCATCCTTCATCATGGATGAACCCTCGTCCATCTGATCGAGACAAGTCTTCAGCCGGGCAGCCTGCTGTTTGGTCTCGTCGAGGTGCTGTCGGATCCGGTCGCTCAGTTCGGGATAATTCTCGATACGGCTCAACTGCCCGTTCAACATCGTTTCGGCCTGCTCTTCCATGGCATGAGCATCTCTAAGCCATTGGACAAACCATTCGCGGCTTTCTGACATCTTGAATCTCCTTTGCGATGTAAGGAAAAACTTTCAGAAGAAGACATTGTTCCGGAGTAGAGCCCGCCGAACGCCCCTGACAGTCGTGGCGGGTCTCAATTCACCTCGCGAAAAATCCTGCAGCGATGCGTGGAAAAGGCCAAGATCGCGGAAGATCGGCGCAAGGAAAACGGCCCGTGGACGCTCGCCGCTGCGCCGCTCCATCACAAAATCCAACTGGCACTGGCCGCTCCTGGCCATCCGACGCGGCGACATACGGCGTACGCATCCGGTGAAGACCGCAGACGTGCGCATCCGGCAGCCAGGAGAACCTGAGCACCGGAGTGCTGGGGTCAAGCTTTCTTTGGGGAGACGCGATGATATTCTTCGAGGAGGAGTTTGACCTCCTCGATGCCTTCATCGGTGAAGGCCAAGATCCCGTCGTCATCGTTGGCGCCGTAGATCCAGATGACGCCGTCCTCGGCCTCGAGACCGAGGGTCAGGTCCTGGATGAGCGCTTCGCTGACGCCGAGGTCCCTGGCGACACGATCGACGGTGTAGACGTGATGCACCTTATTGCGCTGCATGATCAGGCCGCCGCTGGTTGGGTCCGCAATTTTGCGGATCTCCAATTCCACGGCAGCAAATCATCGATCCGATGGGCCGGATAGGCGGGCAGTCGGGCGAGGACGTCGGCGAGCCAGGCCTGCGGGTCGACATCGTTCATCTTGGCGCTGACGATCAGGCTGTAGAGAACGGCCGCGCGCTGTCCGCCGCGATCGGAACCGCAGAAGAGCCAGGACTTTCTGCCGAGAGCGAAGACCGATTCATTATGCACCTCCTTTTCAAATGGCGGAAAACAGCGATTCTTGGTTGTCGTCGTGGATGCGACGCGGAGTATTGCGCGCCAAATCGGCCTTGATCCGTTCGTCTTCGAGGTCGCTGGCGCGGATCTGGTAGGGCGCGCCGCGCATGACCTGCTCGGCGGGCAAGAGGCCATCCCTGATGAACCGGCGGATTTTGACGTGCGAGACTCCAAGCCGGGCGGCCGCGTCCGACATGGTGAGCCACTCGCCATTCTTGTCGGAAGAGCGATAGCCGCTGATCTTGTGCACCGTGCGCAGCGATTGGACGCGACGCGCGGTCCAGGTCTTTCCCTGACCGGTCTGCATGCCCATGCGGTTGAGTGTGGCAGCGATTTCGGCATCCGACCACCGGGTTGCCATGGATCGCATGATCGCCAGAGCCTCCTCAGGCGTACGCTGGCCATGCTCTCCGGATTTGGGCTTGCGAACCCGTACCTGCGAGTGCTGGCCTCCATGCCAGTGGATGGTCAAGATCACGTCGCGCGCATCGTCATCGACATCCGCCACGATGTCCTCGATGAGTGCGCGCAGCAGTTGCTGACGACAGCGCATGTCGACACCCGGCGCATTCCAGGTGGCCTCGAGATCCTGGGCGAGGCCCGTGAAGTCCGGAACCGCGTCGACAGGCTCCACACGCTGGACTTCGCTCAGCCGGGCCTCGCAGGTCTCCACGCGCCTGAGCGTGGCTTCCCAACTCCTCTCGAGCTGGGCCGCAATAAGCCGGTTCTCCGGGTCGCAAGCGGCATAGCGGCGCTCGGCAAGCGATGCCTCATAGCGCGCCTGCTGCAGGTCCATCTCGATCATCTGCCGCCGCTTGGCTTCGCTCTCCAGCTGCATGCGTTCAGCCTCCAACGCCGCTTCGATCGCCATCGGCGCAACCGCCTCCAGCGCTTCGCGGGTCACCGCCGCGTCGGTGCGAAAGCCGTTGAACGACATGCATCGCGCCTGGGCCATCATGAGGTTGCCGCGCTCGCAGCGATATACCGGATAACCTTGGCCGCGTCCGGCATACATGACAACCAGTCTTCGCCCGCATCGACCACAGGAGATGAGACCGGGGAGCAGCGCGCGACCGCCGCGGCCCGACTTGACGCCGCCGGCTTTGCCATAAGCGTTGGCCGCGAGCAGTTCCTGGTTCCGTTCGTACTCGCTCCATCCGATGTAGCCTTCGTGATGGTCCTTGAGCACCACCGCCCACTCGCTAGCCGGCTTGTAATGGCCATAGCTCTTGCGAACGCGGCCATCGACGATCTCAGTGCGCTTCTCGCTCTTACCATAGACATAGGCGCCGGCGTAGAATGGGTTCTTCAGGATCGAGATCACGTTGCGGTAGCGGATCGGAACCCAGTCGAAGGACACCATCTTCTTGCCGTCGGAGGGTCTGGGGAAATGCACGCCATCGTCGATCATCGAGATCAGGACCTGACGCGCACTGCCGAGTTCGCGGAAGCGCGCGAATATCAGGCGAATGGTCTCCTGCAGGCGCATGTCGGGATCGAACCCGAGACCGTAATCGCGGTGCCAGACATAGCCGAAGGGCACGGAGATGCGCAGTTCTCCGCGCTGTGCCTTGGCGCGGGCGGCCTCGTACATGCGGGCACGCAGCACGCCGAGCTCGAACTCGCTGATGCTGCCCTTCATACCGAGCAGCAGGCGGTCGTTCGGCAATCCCGGATCGTAGACTCCGTCCAAATCGATCACGCGTGCATCGACTTCGCCGCACAACTCGAGCAGCCGATGCCAGTCCGGCCCGTTGCGCGACAGGCGGGACGCCTCCAGGCAAAGCACGGCGCCCACATGGCCGGTGCACAGATCGTCGACCAGGCGCTCGAAACCGGGACGCTCCACAGCCCCGCTTGCGGTTCGTCCCAGATCCTCGTCGATCACCTCTACTTTGCGGAATCCCCAGCGCCGCGCGACGTCGACAAGCTCATATTGCCGACGCTGGCTCTCAAGGTTGAGCTGGACCTGCGCCTGAGTGGACTGACGCACATAGACGACGGCCTTGCGCTTGAGGACGGCAGTCGGAATCAGATTACCGCTCGTCATCGCAGCTCTCCTCCTCCGTTGCCACGCCGGCGGCGGCCATCAGTACGTTGGCGAGCCGGGCGATCACTATGGTCCGTTGCGCTGAACTCAGCCCGTTCAGCTTCTCCGAGTCGAGCGGCAAGCTGAGTTGGCGAACGACCACCAGAGATCGTGTCGGGGGTGGCAGGGTTCTCATGTTGCGCCTCCGCGATGGTGAAACCATCCGAAGAGCCTCGCCGGAAACGGCGTTCGATCAAGAGCTTGTGCAGCTCAAGCAGCGCGGCAAGCGATACGCGCGGGGGGCCCAGGTCCATCGCCGCGCAAGCCACGGGATCGATCATCCAGGCCGGAGCGGTAATGACATGCCCGGGCGCGACGACGAGATGAATGATCCGGCCGTTGGCGCGCTCTTCGCTGTTCTCGCAGCGAAGCCGACGTCCGAAATACGGGTGCCAACGGTAATGGACCTCGACCTCCTGCCCAACATGGGCAGAATGACCCCGAGATGGCGATGCCGCGCAGGGCTCGCTCGGCTGCATTGTTGGATAGGCAAATCCGCCCATCGTCGAGGAACCGGGTGAAGGATGACCAGC
>NZ_JAMYQN010000025.1:0-88759 GCF_040320905.1 Mesorhizobium sp. M0590 | reverse complement strand
CGTCTGCAAGGTGATGCCTGAGATGGCGGATTTGTGACGGTTCGCTTCCGGGCATGGAAATCAGGAAGCCGGCATTTGCTCGGGACCTTCCGACAAGCTTGTCGGCTTTGGCCAGCCGCTGATCCGAAGCAGACCGACGGCTCCCGGCCCCAAATGCGACACTTGGAGGTTGGCTCGGCGAGAACAGATCCTGGCGCAACCACGACAACGCTGAATGTCGTTTCGGTTCCTCGTAAGAAGGGCGACTTACCAAGTGGCCAGGTCCGCGTCTTGCGATACGGACTGAGATACAAACTGTGATACAAATCGCAATGGAATCTTGGGAAAAACGCTTTAAAATCAATGTGCGATCGTGTTGCTTCTCGACCGCACCATCAAATTCGAAAGCGGAATCTGTTACACGTTGAATTCGGGCACGGCAGGGAGCGTCCTTGTCGGGGCACGTGCCCTTTGCCTGATTACGATCGCGAGTTTTGCCCATGCGAAGAGGCCATCGGCGGGCATGGCCATCTATCGATAGGCGCACATGATTATTCGCGCACCAGGCGTCCGGTCGCCCACCAGATCACCGACACAACAATGATTGATGCGTAGCCGTCCACGGCATAGTGCCAGCCAGTGAACACCGATCCGTACAGGATTAGGGCTGCAAAGGTCCAACCGAGAACGAGCCGGCGCTGGGTGTGGTTCGAGGGGCAGCTCGATCTCGACCCTGATCGGATGGCTCATGGCCTATGGTCCAGCGACGACCAAGGGTGGCCCGGTAATCTCCATATCGAATTAGCACCTTTGCGCTTGCCTTGAAGGCATTCTATCCTGGACGGTAGTATCCGCTCGTGGGCATAGAATGTCGGTACTGCCTTCCTTAAGAATTTACGCGCCGCTCAACGCGGTGCTGGCTGCGACTGGGCTTGTGGCGGTGGCTACGCTCACGACACCGGACCTGTCCGGACGAAGCAGACTGGCTTTGGCTGCCGTGCTCGCGGTCATTTGGGGCGTCTATCTCCTGGAATTGGCCGAGAAACTGCTCAAGCGCCGGGCGGGAGACGTTCGGGACAGGACGCCGGCAATCGCCATTGATGTGCTCGCGGTTTTGGTTCCACTCGCCGCATTTCTGCTCGTCGGCACGCCCGACCGGAGCCTCTACTGTGCTGTCTGGCTGCTGAAACCGCTGCGCGATTCAACTTTCTTCCCGCTGCTGGGCAGAATCCTGACCAACGAAGCGCGCAACCTGATCGGCGTCGCCACGGTCTTCGGCATCGTTCTTTTCGGTTTTGCGCTCGCAGCCTATGTCATCGAGCGCGACGTCCAACCGCAACAGTTCGGCAGCATCCCCCAGGCAATGTGGTGGGCGGTGGTCACGCTGTCCACCACCGGCTATGGCGACGCTATTCCGGAAAGCTTCGCCGGCCGCGTCCTTGCCGGGGCGGTCATGATGAGTGGCATCGGCATCTTCGCGCTCTGGGCTGGCATTCTTGCCACCGGCTTTTATCAAGAAGTCCGTCGCGAGGATTTCGTCCGCAATTGGCAATTGATCGCCGCCGTGCCGTTGTTTCAGAAGCTCGGCCCGGCCACGCTAGTCGAGATCGTGCGCGCATTACGACCTCGCATCGTGCCGGCGGGCGCTGTGATCTGCCGCAATGGTGAGACCGGTGATCAGATGTTCTTCGTCGTGGAGGGGCGCGTCAGCGTCGCGACGCCGAACCCGGTGGAGCTGGGCCCTGGCGCCTTCTTCGGCGAGATGGCGCTGATCACCGGCGAACCGCGCTCGGCGACCGTCAGCGCCACAACGGTGGTCTCACTCCTGTCGCTACACTCGGCGGATTTCCAGATGCTGTGCAGCAGCAGCCCCGAGATCGCAGAAATCATCCGCAAGACCGCGCTCGAGCGGCGCGGCGCGGCGCCTAACGGTTGACCGTGTTAGACTAGGTGTTCGTCAGGAGGAGGATGCGATGCCAAGGCGGCCAATTGCCTGCCGATGGCGGCTGGCTGGAACTACATGCTTTGCCGCTGCCGAACCACCCTCAATGCGAGCGCGACATTCGGTTCGTGATCTCTACCTCATCCCCATCCCGCGCAGCGGGTTCGTTCTTCGGCCCCAAACGCGACATGGGCTCGGCGAGAACAGCTCTTGGCGGTGCGGCGTTGCATCTCGACCGCACCATTACATTCGAAAGCGGAATCTCTTGCCCGTTGAATTCGAGCACGGCAGGGAGCGTCCTTGTCGGGGCACGTGCTGTTTGCCTGATTGCGGTCGCGAGTTTGGCTTATGCGAAGTGGCCATCGGCGGGCATGGCCATCTATCGAAAAGCGCACATGATTATTCGCGCACCAGGCGTCCGGTCGCCCACCAGATCACCGACACAACAATGATCGATGCGTAGCCGTCCACGGCATAGTGCCAGCCAGTGAACACCGATCCGTACAGGATCAGGGCTGCAAAGGTCCAACACAGAACGCCAAGCCAGCGATTGATCGATGACAGCAAATAGGCGTTCAATGCGGCAAAGGCGACATGCATGCTTGGCATGGCCGAGATGCCGCCGCCAAGACTTGCCCGGCCGCTTTGGTAAGCCATCAGGAGATATGCCGCGGGTTCCCGCACCATGTAACTATGGTCCAGCCTGTCCAGGGCCGCATTCAATCCGTGGAAGCGATCCACGCCGACAAAGTGGTGGTAGTAAACCGGTCCGACCGATGCCAGCGCCAGGGCCAAGACCGTTCCGAGGACGGACAACGTCAGCGCTGCTGCGCAGAGATAGCGGATGCGGGCAATCTCGTCCGACCAGAGCGACACGAAAAGGATGGTGCCGAACCACTGGTAAAACCAAATGACTTCATAGCTGTTGAAGACGACGAACGACCAATTGTTGCCGTCGAGCTTATGGACGATCTCCCATGGCGGCATCCCATGCAGCCATTCATCAGCATCGGCCAACCAGTTGTCGGCATAGTATGGGACGACGGACGGGATGGCGATCTTGTAGGTAGAGAACGCGGTCAAGCTGGCAAAGCAGAACAGCAGCACCAGCAGACAACCGCGCCAGCGCCCTTGAACCAAATCCAGTGCGTAGCGAACCGGTTGCCGCCGGCCATGGATTAGCGCGGCACAGCAGACGCCACCGATAAACAACACCGGAATGCCAACAAGAAACTTGTGAGAATAGATTAAGGCTGACGTATAGAATACTTCCGGATATAGTGCAGATGCGCCTAAAACGTATGTCGCCATGAACAAGGAGAGGCGCAATTGCCATATGGCGGAGGGCCTGTAGCGAGAGGCTTCCGTGGTTAGGGCCAAACCAATTTACCCGTTCTTAACGTTTCGCCGGAGAGACACAAACACCGATAAGGTAAAAACCTTGCCGCCAGGTTTACTTTTCCCCGGTGGTCGACATTTGCCGGCCGGCCCGCATCCGGTGGATCGATTCCCTGAGCAGTCTTGCATCCGCATCGCTGTCCATGCCCCCGCGTCAAGGAATTGCCCCGGAGCCTCGGGGCCGAGCCTGCCGGTTGCTTGAACACGGTCCACCGCTCCCTGTTTGACATATCATAAGTTTTAGCTTATCATAAGTCATGATTTATGATTATGCAGGAATGGTGGCCTTGGCCGATCCGACGCGCCGCAAGGTGTTCGAGCTCATCGCCGATCGGCCACGCTCGGTCATCGATCTGACGCGAGTGCTTCCGGTCTCGCAGCCGGCGGTATCGCAGCACCTCAAGGTTTTGAAGGAAGCCCGGCTGGTCCGCGCAGAGCCGAAAGGTGCCAGCAACATCTATCATCTCGACCCGCATGGGCTCGGCGAGATGCGCGCCTGGCTCGACCGCATGTGGGGCGATGCGCTCGACGCCTTCAAACGGGAAGTCGACAACAGCAAGGAGAAGAGGAAATGACGACCATGATCAAGCCCGCGCCGGTCAGGAAGTCGGTGACGGTGGAGGTGCCGCTCGACAAGGCATTCGATGTGTTCACCACAGGATTCGGGCGCTGGTGGCCGGCTTCGCACTCGATCGGCAAATCCGCCCTGACGACCGCGGTGATCGAACCGAAAGCCGGCGGCCGCTGGTACGAGATCGGCGAGGATGGGTCACAATGCGATTGGGGCGAGGTTCTCGCCTGGGATCCGCCGTCCAGGCTGACGCTCGCCTGGCGCATTGGAGCCGGCTGGCGCTACGATCCGGCATTGCTGACCGAAGTCGAGATCCGCTTTGTCGCGCTCGGCGAGAACGCGACGCGTGTGGAACTCGAGCACAGGCTTCTGGAGAACATGGGCGAAACCGCAGAGGCGATGCGCGAGGCCTTCGAATCCGAGGGTGGCTGGAGCGGTCTCCTGGACCGCTATGCGGCTGAGGCCAAGCGCCACGCCGCCTGATCGGGAAGCCTTCCAGTCCAATACCAGCGAGGCCCTCGCACTGTCGGCCTCGCCGTTTTTGAATCAGTGTCGATCTGCCCATCTGGTTGACCGGGGCGGGGAGATACGCTGCCCTTTACCTGCCGCCGCGAAGGTTTGCAGCGCCGCAGGTTTGTAGAACGTCCTCTCCTCCTACCATCCGGTATGCGCCGCGTCGTTTGGACGCGCGAACGGCGCTGTAGCAATTTGTCGTTGTGCATGGTCCTTTCGCAAAATCGATTCCGATTGTCAGGGTCATGCGTTAGACCTGACAGGCACCTTATCCGGAAATCCGATGGCGGGAGGCGCTGGTGGAAGGCCAGGACGAACAGATGACCGGCGCCAGGGCAGCCGAGGAGCGCCGCGCCGACATCTATGACGAGGACGGCGTCATCCTGTCGTCGTTCCTCGCCCAGATCGGTGCCGCGATCGCCGATCGCGATACGCTGACGCTGAAGCGTGAAGTCGACGATCTGCACCAGTCGGAACTCGGCCACCTGCTCGAGGCCCTGCACCCGGAACAGCGACGCGCGCTGGTCGAATTGCTGGGCAAGGATTTCGATTTTTCCGCGCTGACCGAGGTTGACGAGGCGATCCGCCGCGACATCGTCGACAGTCTGCCCAATGCGCAGATCGCCCAGGCGGTGCAGGATCTCGATTCCGACGACGCGGTCTACATTCTCGAAGACCTCGACCAGGAGGACCAGGACGAGATCCTGTCGCAGCTGCCGTTCACCGAGCGGATCAGGCTGCGGCGTTCGCTTGACTATCCCGAAGAGACCGCCGGCCGCCGCATGCAGACGGAGTTCGTCGCGGTGCCGCCGTTCTGGACGATCGGCCAGACCATCGACTACATGCGCGAGGACAACAATCTTCCCGACCGTTTCAGCCAGATCTTCGTCATCGATCCGAGCTTCAAGCTGCTCGGCGCCATCGACCTCGACCAGATCCTGCGTACCAAGCGCTCGGTCAAGGTCGAAGAGGTCATGCATGAGACCAGGCATGCCATCCCGGCCACCATGGACCAGGAGGAGGCGGCACGCGAATTCGAACAATACGATCTTCTGTCTGCCGCCGTCGTCGACGAGAACGAGCGGCTGGTCGGCGTGCTGACCATCGACGACGTCGTCGACGTCATCCAGCAGGAGGCCGAGGAAGATCTGCTGCGCATGGGCGGCGTCGGCGACGAAGAACTCTCGGACAGCATCTTTTCGACCTCGCGCTCGCGCGTGCCCTGGCTGCTGGTCAATCTTTTGACGGCTTTCCTGGCGGCCTCGGTGATCGGCCTGTTCGACCGCACCATCGAGCATATCGTGGCGCTGGCGGTGCTGATGCCGATCGTCGCCGGCATGGGCGGCAATGCCGGCTCGCAGACCATGACGGTCACGGTGCGGGCGCTGGCGACCAGGGACCTCGACATCTACAATGCCGGCCGCATCATCCGCCGCGAAATCGGGGTGGGCTTCATCAACGGCATCATCTTTGCCATCCTGATCGGCCTCGTCGCTGCTGCCTGGTTCCACGATCGCAATCTCGGCGGCATCATTGCGGCCGCGATGATCATCAATATGTTCGTGGCGGCTCTGGCGGGCATCCTTATCCCGCTGCTGCTCGACCGCTTCAAGATCGATCCGGCTGTGGCTTCGGCGGTTTTCGTCACCACGGTCACCGATGTCGTCGGTTTCTTTGCCTTTCTCGGGCTCGCCACATGGTGGTTCGGCGTGCGCTGAACGTCACCTCAATTGACTTTTACGTAAATGCCATGCGAGGCTTTGAAGGTGCCTTGTCCGCCGATTCTGGTACGCGCCTGGGCGCCGGCGGCGCCGGCCAGTTGGAACTCGCGGCGTGGCCGGGGCATTGGAGTGACGATGCGGGAATATTATTCAATCACGGAGCTGACCCGCGAATTCGACGTGTCGACGCGGACGTTGCGCTTCTATGAGGACGAAGGGCTGGTGCAGCCAGTAAGACGCGGCCGCACTCGGCTGTTTCGTCCGTCGGACCGGCATCTCATCCGCCAGATCATGCGCGGCAAGAGGCTCGGCTTCTCGATCAACGAGATCCGCGAAATCATCCAGATGTACAGGGAGCCGCCCGGCGAGGTCGGCCAACTCAAATTGATGATCAAGCGCATCGAGGAAAAGCGCGAGGATTTGCGCCAGAAACGCCGCGACCTCGAAGAGACGCTGGCCGAGCTCGATCAGGCAGAGGAATCCTGCGTCGAGCGGCTGGTGGAACTCGGCGTCACCACATGAGCGTGGCGTCAGCGCCGGCTCAAATCCAGCGCCGCACCCTTTTGGCGTAGTCCCGGTATTTCTTGCCGAATTTGGCCGTCAGCACCTTCTCCTCGCTCTCGATCGTCAGCTTCTGCGTCAGGAACGCCGCGATGACCGCCAGCGGCAGGAACCAGGCGATCCCAGTGACAAAGGCGAGGCTGACCAGCAGCAGCGTGTTGGCGAGGTAGATCGGGTTGCGGCTGACGGCGAAGGGTCCGGTAGTCACCAGATGGTCAGGCACGCCGTTCGGGTTGAGCGTCGTCTTGGCGCGGATCATGGTGCGGATTGCCGTGAACCAGAGCGCGGCAACCGCCACCAACCCCACAAGGCCGGCGGCGAACAGGATGTCGCCGAGAAGATCGCCGATCCACGGTAGCGGATAGAACAGCCCTAGCGCGACGCTGACGATGATGGCGGCGATATAGATCAGCGGCGGCCATGGGATGTGCCCCAGCCTCGGCTGCCCAGGATTTTGCTGCACGGGTTTCGGGTGACTGTCGCTCATTATTGTCCTCCCTCGATTAGCGCGTTCCCGGTTCCGCCGCCTCGGTTTGGGCGGTGCAGGTGCCGGCGAGCTCGCCAATATGCGCCTTCCACTCCGGGGACTGGTCGTTGCTGTAGAGCCGGTCAAGCGAGGCTTCGCCCTGGAGAGTGTCCAGCATGCAGGCACAATAGCTGGAGCAGAACTCGGTGTCGCGTGCCTGCTCGCAGGATATCTGGCAGGATTTCAGAAAACTCACCTCCCTGGTTTCGGCCTGCGCCGGCATGAATTGCGAAAACAGCCAGACCGAGCCGATCAGCACCGGCTGATGGATCAGATAGAAGGCAAGGCTGTGCCGGCCGATGAAGACCAGCGGATTTGCCCAGCGGCCGGGCGCCAAGGCCGACAGCCGCGTCAGCGCGCCGGAGGTGGCGGCGAGCTTGGTAACCGCGATGCCGGCAAGTACGGCGCCGAACCAGGGCAGCAGTGGAACGTAGTCGTTGGAGCGCGGGTTGGTCGCCGACAGGCCGACCCACCACAAAGCCGGATGATCGAAAAGCTCAGATCGCAGGTAGAAAGGCGCGGCAATAGCGAGGGCCGCCACGGCAAGCGTCAGCAGCGCCGGGAGGCGCAGGAACGCCAGGCCGAGCAGGCTGGCGAGCGCGATCTCGTGCAATATGCCGAAGAAGATGAAGCCATCGGGCGTGGCGATGCGGGTGACCAGCGATATTGCGAGCGCTGCCCCGGCAACCATGGCGAAGCGCTTCCAGAAGCCGGTCCAGCGGATTTTCTTGCCATGGGCGAGATAGAGGCTGATGCCGACCAGGAACAGGAAGCTCGAGGCGATGCAGCGCGCGTAGATTTTCCACCAGCCGAAGGCGGTGAGGCCGGGATCGGTGTAGCCGAAGAATTCGAGGTCCCAGGTGAAATGATAGCTCGCCATGGCAAGCAAAGCGATGCCGCGTGCAATGTCGATAGCGGCGATGCGCTTCGACTTCGGTTGATCCTGAACGGCTGCGCTCGGCGTGTCGATGCTCATGGTCTCGCTGTCTTGGTTCAGCCCCGGCAAGACGACTATCACGGTTGCCACCGTCAAAAGAAGCAGGGCCTTGCGTCGCGTTGGTACCGGTCGGCATCAGAGCTGCTTTAGGCCAGAGCCGGAAAGCCTTTGGCCGGCGTGCAGGCGTTCTTCGGCCTGGGCGCGGTTTTCGCAACGCTCGGGCTGCTGGCGGCGGCCTGCGGCTTCGTCACCTGGCGCTATCTGCCCAAATCGCTTTGATGTTCGAGCGCCGCATGGCGCTCGCGCACCCAGTTGTGGAAGCGGTGCAAGTCGTATTCCTCGGGCATCAGTACGCCGGCCTTGTGGCGCATCGAGCGCAGGCCCATCTGGTTGACCTCGCAGATATCAGCATCCTCCTCCAGCACCTGGGTACCGAAGGCGACGATGTTGTCGATATCCGCGGCCGGTTCGGCGAGCGCTTCGGGCGAAAAAAGCCATTCGGCGGTAAGTTCGGTCTGCTCCGGGCCAAGCGGCACCAGCCGCACGGTCCTGACATAGTCGACATGGCCGACGACGAACATCGACGGCATGCTGGTGGCATAGGTTTGCCCGGCGGCACGCTCGCCCGGCGTCAGGCCGGAAAAGACCGAGCCGTGGACGCGCCCGTCGCGCGACCAAGTTTCGGCCCCGGCCCGCAAGCCGCCGGCAAATTCCGGCGCGTCATTGTCGGCGTGGCGCGCCCATTCGGGGTCGTCGTGCCGGCCCATCAGGCCGCGGCCATAGATCGGCACCAGCCGCGACAGGTCCTTGTGGACGCCGGGGCAGTGCAGGCACTCGTTGAAATTTTCCCAAAATACCTTCCAGTTGCAGTTTATCACCTTGCGCAGCACATGGCCGCTCAGCAGCGTTTCCAACGGCCAGTTGGCGAGGTTGCCGGATGCCGGATCGAAGGATGTTTCAGCCGAGCCGGCAGCGTCTTCCGCCAGATTGACGAAGACGAAACCGCGCCACACCGAAAGCGCGACCCGGTAGAGCGGATGATCGGCCTTGTCGAAGCCGTCCGGCAGCGATTTCGACGGCACGCGCACCAGATCGCCGTGCAGCGAATAGGACCAGGCATGGTATGGGCAGGTGATGAGCCGCGCCTTCAGCCGTCCTTCGCTCTGCTGGCAAAGCTGCGAGCCGCGATGCCGGCAGGTGTTGTGGAAGGCGCGCAACTCGCCGGTCTCGTCGCGCAGCACGACGACCTCCTGCGTGCCTATGCGGAACGTCCTGAAAGCCAGCGGCTGGGCAAGGTCGGCCTCGCGGCAGACGAGCAGCCAGTTGCGATACCAGATGGCCTCGAGATCGCGCTGATAGGCCGCGATGTCCCAATAGGCTGATGACGGCAGCGTCGGCTCGGCCCGCGTCAGGCCGTTGTAGGGACCGCGCTCATTCGGGCTGGGTTGCATGCCGGCTTCCTCCCCATCCGCCAGCCGACACCCGGCTGCGAAAATTGTCAATCGCGGCGCCGGCCGACCGGGCTTGGCGAGGCGGCGCATTCGCCACACGATCCGGCGGAATTTGGTTTGCCGGGCGCGGCGATTCTGCCTATAGTCACTGATGTCGTCGGTTCCGTTTGGAACCAAGAGGGAATGCGGTGAGGGCAAGTTGTTTGCCCAATGCCGTGGCTGCCCCCGCAACTGTGTGCGGTAGTCCTCTCCATATGCCACTGAAGGTTCGCCTTCGGGAAGGTGGGGAAGGGCGCTGATCCGCGAGCCAGGAGACCTGCCGGCGACAGGAAACTGACTTCTATGCCCTCGGGTGGAGGGCGAAAGGACAAGACATGAATACCGCTTCCGTCTCGCTCGGCGCTTCCGCCTCCTCGCAGTCGCGTCTCATGCAGCTGGCGCTTGCTGCATTCCTCGGCATTTTCGTCATGGGCTTTGTCGGCTTCTCGCATATCGATGCGGTCCACAATGCCGCGCACGACTATCGCCACTCGATGGGCTTTCCCTGCCACTGACAAGGGGCTGACATCATGACACTGTTTCGCAACGTCGTGTTCATCGCGGCGATCGCAGGGCTTGTGGCCGGCGTGGCTCTCGCCTGCATGCAAGCCTATGCCACGGTGCCGCTCATCCTGAAGGCGGAAGTCTATGAACAGGCCGGCGGCGGCCATGACCATGCCGCGGCACCTGCGACACCGGCCGAAAACGCCGCGGGCACGACGGCTATGAGCAGCGCCGCGCCGGCAGCGGCTGAAGCGATGGCTCCGGCGGAAGACGAAGGCTGGGCGCCGGCCGACGGTTTCGAACGCTTCGGCTTCAGCGTCGTTGCCAATATCGTCACCGGCATCGGCTTTGCGCTGGTCCTGGTTGCGGTTTCGGAATTCGCCGGCGGCATCGGCAATTGGCGCCAGGGCCTGTTCTGGGGGCTTGCCGGCTTTGCCGTGTTCACGCTGGCGCCGGGCCTCGGCCTGCCGCCGGAACTGCCAGCGATGCCGGCGGCCGACCTTGTCCAACGCCAGATATGGTGGTGGGCAACAGTGGTGGCGACAGCGGCCGGTCTCGGCCTTATCGTCTTCCGCAGATCGCTGCCGCTGGTGGCTCTTGCCGTGGCGTTGATCGTTGCGCCGCATATCGTCGGCGCGCCGCAGCCCGATAGCTTCGAGACGGCGATCCCGGAAGGCCTGCACCACCAGTTCGTGGTGGCGGTGACGCTGACCAATCTGGTGTTCTGGCTGGTGCTCGGCGCGGTCGTCGGCGTGGTGCGCGGACGCTTCACGGGCACGGCGACCAGCCTGCGCGACAGCTTTGCCTGACCGCGCTGCCGGGGCACTGACCCTGGTCATCGGCGGTGCGCGCTCCGGCAAGAGCGCGCATGCCGAGAGCCTGGTGACGGTCGGCCCGCCGCCTTGGAGCTATATCGCCACGGCGCAAGCCTATGACGACGAGATGCGCCAGCGCATCGCGCTGCACCGCTCGCGCCGCGGCGCCGGCTGGACGACCATCGATGCGCCGCTCGACCTTGCCGGCGCGATCGGAGCGCTGCCTGACGGCCAGCCGGTGCTGATCGACTGCCTGACGCTGTGGCTGACCAACCATATGCTGGCCGACCATGATGTCGAGGCGGAATGCCGGAGGCTGGCCGATGTGCTGTCGCGGCCGCGTGGGCCGTGGTTCGTGGTGTCCAACGAGGTCGGCCAGGGCATCGTGCCGGACAATGCGCTGGCAAGACGGTTTCGCGACGCCGCCGGCCGGCTGAACCAGGACGTCGCGGCTGTTGCCGGCACCGTGCTTTTGATGGTGGCGGGGCTGCCGCTCAAGGTGAAATGACATGGCTGATACTATCGATCCCAAGGACGAGGAACGCCACCGCGCCAAGATGGCCAAGCGCAAGGCGGTGCAGGACGCCGAGGTCGCGGCCAAGACGGTCGAGAAGGGGCTGCTGATCGTCAACACCGGACCGGGCAAGGGCAAGACCACGGCCGCCTTTGGGCTGGCGCTCAGGATGCTCGGCTATGGCAAGCGCGTCGGCGTCGTTCAGTTCATCAAGGGCAAATGGCACACCGGCGAGAAAGACGCCTTTGCCGCCTTCGGCGACCGTGTCGTCTGGCACGCCATGGGCGAGGGCTTTACCTGGGAGACACAGGACCTGAAGCGCGACATCGCGGCGGCCGAGGCTGCCTGGGCGAAAGCGCTGGAGCTGATGGCCGAGCCGTCGATCAGCCTCGTGGTGCTCGACGAGCTGAACATCGCGCTGCGCTACGACTACCTCGATCTCGAAAAGGTGGTCGCGGCGCTGAAGGCGCGTCGCGAAGGCCTGCATGTCGTCGTCACCGGCCGCAACGCCAAACCGGTATTGGTCGAGGCGGCCGATCTGGTCACCGAGATGGGCGTGACCAAGCACCACTTCTCCGCCGGCGTGAAGGCGCAGCAGGGGATCGAGTTCTGAGGGGTGTTGCTGGCGCCTCTTCTTCCTTCTCCCCTTGTGGGAGAAGGTGGATTGGCGCGCAGCGCCAAGACGGTTGAGGGGTGCTGGCCGGAGCGCTGTTGGTGCCAAGCTGGAACACCCCTCATCCGGCCGCTTCGCGGCCACCTTCTCCCACAAGGGGAGAAGGGAAAGCCGCACGAAGCGGCTTCGCCCCTGGAATGGTAAGGGTGAGGGGCGGCGCCGACCTGACGCGATTATTTGAGGCGTAGCCCTATTTTGTTCTTGCTTTGTGCCGGCAGCTATGCTACTAATTCCGGTATGGTGCTAATTGGCTCCAACGACCCGCCGCATGGTGGGTTTTTTGTTTCCGCTCGATCTCGAGCGCAGATCACGCCAAGATAACAACCACCGCGACCACGCCGAACAGCGCGATCAGCAGTAAGTCGGCGACGCGGTAGAGTTTCAGCGCCCGTCGGATGTCGGTGCTCTCGACATCATCGCGCCGGCCGCCTTCGCCCATCAATGCGTCTTCGACCATGACGCCGTCATAGGAACGGGGGCCGGCGAGCGCCAGGCCGAGCGCGCCGGCCATCGCTGCTTCCGGCCAGCCGGCATTGGGCGAGCGGTGTTTTTTCGCATCGCGCCGCACGGCGTGCCAGGCGCCCTTGGCGTCGGCGCCCTTGACCAGAAAAGCGGCGAGTACGATCAGCAGCGCCGTCAGCCGCGACGCCGGCAGATTGATCCAATCGTCGAAGCGCGCAGCCGCCCAGCCGAAGGCTTCGTGGCGCGAGGTGCGATGGCCGATCATCGAATCGGCGGTGTTGGCGGCCTTGTAGGCGACGCCGCCGGCGAGCCCGCCGATACCGAGCCAGAAGGCCGGAGCGACGACGCCGTCGGAGAAATTCTCGGCCAGGCTTTCGATCGCGGCGCGGCAGACAGCGGCCCTGTCGAGCTTTTCCGGGTCGCGACCGACGATCCGCGAGACGGCAATGCGGCCCATATCCAGTCCGCCGCTGTCGAGTGCGTCGGCGACCGCTTCGACATGCTCGGCCAGGCTCTTCTGCGACAGCAGCGACGTCGCCAGGATTGCGGTGACCAACCAGCCGAGGGGAATGCTCCAAAGCAAGGTTTCGAGCCAGAGGGCGAGGGCGGCCGGCACCAGCACGATCACCAGCAGCGCGAAGACGCCCCGGCCGCGACGGTCGGCGTCGGAATCAGTGGCGCGGTTGAGCCTGCGGTCGAGAAAGGATATCAGCCTGCCGAACCAGGTGACGGGATGGCCGATGGCATCGAAGAGCCGGGCCGGGTAGCCGAGTACAAGTTCGATGGCCAGCGACAGGAAAGTGATCAGGATCGGCATGAAGTCTCTTGATGGAGTGACGGCGGCAGTGGACCACGGCGGAAGCCTTGGCCGGGCGAGGGCGCTTTTCCCTCACGCGCCGCTGCCTTTCGTCGACCTCTCGACCGGGATCAATCCGCACTCCTACCCGCTTTTCGATTTGCCCGCCACCGCCCTGTCGCGATTGCCGGAAACAGCGCGCAGCCGCGACTTGGCTGAACGCGCGGCAAGCGCCTATGGCGCCCCGTCGGCGGCGAATGTCGCAGCGGCGCCCGGCACGCAGATCCTGTTGCCGCGCGTCGCTTCCCTGGTCAGCCCGGGCACGGCGCTGGTGCTCGGGCCGACTTATGCCGAGCATCGGCGGGCAGCGGCGATCGCCGGCCATGCGGCGGCTGAAGTCGATGATTTCGAAGCCCTGGCGGCGGCCGACCTTGCCGTCGTCGTCAATCCCAACAACCCGGACGGGCGCGTCGTCGAGCGCGAAAGATTGCTTCGACTTGCCGGGACATTACGCGCCAGAGGTGGGCTGCTGGTGGTCGACGAGGCATTCATGGATGTCGGCCCGCGCAGCGAAAGCCTGGCCGGCGACGTCGACCAGGGCGGCATCGTCGTGCTGCGTTCGTTCGGTAAGTTCTTCGGCCTGGCCGGCCTGCGGCTTGGCTTTGCACTGGCCGATGCGCTGACGGTCGAGCGGCTGGAGGCGCAATTCGGGCCATGGGCGGTTGCCGGGCCGGCGCTCGAATATGGCATAAGGGCGCTTGCCGACACCGGCTGGCAGGCCGGGATGCGGCGCCGTCTGGCCGAGGACGCTGCGCGGCTCGACACGCTGTTCGGCCGCTTCGGCGTGCCTGTCGCCGGTGGCACCACGCTGTTCCGCTATCTCAGGCTGGCGAACGCCGCCGGCCTGTTTTCGGTGCTCGGCCAGCGCGGCATCCTGCTTCGGCATTTCGCCGGCCGGCCGGATGTGCTGCGCGCCGGCCTGCCGGGAGCCGATGAAGAATGGCGGCGGCTCGAATCGGCGCTTGCCGGCTGGGCCTCGCGGCGCGACGATGATGCCAAGGGAGAAACTACCCAATGATCCACGTCTGCTCGCTGTCCAAAGTCGAGGAAACGGTAACGAAGACCGGGGCCGAGCGGCTGCTTTCGCTGCTTGCCGCCGGAACGGAGGTGATGCGACCGGCCTCGATCACCAGAGAAAACCATCTGCATCTGGTCATGCATGACATTGCGGTGGCGCAGGAGGGCATGACCATGCCGGGCGAGGAGCATGTCCTGAACCTGCTCGATTTCGCCCGCCACTGGGATCGCTCGCGGCCGCTGGTGGTGCATTGCTATGCCGGCATCAGCCGCTCGACCGCCTCGGCCTACATCATCGCGGCAGCCTTGGCGCCGAAGCGCGACGAGGCCGAACTGGCCGAGACGCTGCGCAGGCTGTCGCCCACGGCGACACCCAATCCGCGGCTGATCGCGATCGCCGACACGCTGCTCGATCGCAGGGGCAGGATGATCGAAGCGATCCAGGCGATCGGGCGCGGCGCGGATGCTTTCGAAGGCACGCCGTTCGAATTGAAAATCTGAGCCTAAAAACAAATTCCAGGAAAAGTGCGCAGGAGTTCTAGGACACGGCCAAGGGGCGAATGATGATCGGGAGAATTTTGGCCATCGTTGTTGGCGTGGTCTGCGCGACAGGCAGCGCCATGGCCGCGTCCATGCCGGCTCTCAAGTCGATCGACCTGGCAGCGCTCCAAGCCACTGTCGAGGGTTTGGCCAAGGAACTTATGCTGCCCGGTGCCATGGTTTTGCTCAAGACTCCGCGGGGCAACCTCGTCTTCGGCTACGGTACGACTGAACTGGGTGCCACGAACCCGCCGCGCGCCGATACCCACTTCCGTGCGGCCTCGAACACCAAGACGATGACCGCCGCTGTCATCGTGCAACTGGTGCAGGAGGGGAAACTGAGCTTCGCCGATCTGATCTCGAAATACGTCCAGCGCGTTCCCAACGGCGACGAGATAACCATTCGGCAGCTCATAACAATGCGGAGCGGCCTCCCTAACTTCACCAATGCGCCGGAACTTGCCGAAAGCCTGGACAAGTATCCTTACAGGGTATGGACCGCTGATGAAGTACTCGGCATGGCGTTCAAACGGCCGCCGGACTTCGCGCCGGGTGCCGAATTCGAGTACAACAACACCAACTACTATCTGCTCGGCCTTGTTGCCGAGAAGATCGACGGCAAGCCGCTCTCGACCATCTTCCGGGACCGCCTGTTCGGGCCGCTCGGCATGAAGAACACCGCGTTGCCGCCGAGCACGTCGAACGCCATCCCCGAGCCATACTCAAACGGCTATCTCTACGGCAGTACTTCGTACGCCCTGGCTGATGCGCCCTATCCGGACGACCTCCAGGCTGCGGCCAGGGCGGGAACGCTCAAGCCCAACGACGACACATGGCAGAACCCGTCCGCCTACTTTGCGGCTGGCGGAGTCATCTCCACCGCGGATGACCTCGCGACCTGGATGCGCGCGCTGGTCGGGGGCAAGCTCTTCAATGCCGACTTCCAGCGGCAGTGGCTTGCAAGCCCTGAGGCACCGGAGCCGGGCGAACCCGCCATGCAAAAATACGGCTATGGCATCCTAACGCTGACCTTCGGGCCTAACGAAATCTACTATCACGAAGGCGAGATGCCCGGTTACCAGTCCTTCATGGGCTACGATCCGGCCAATGACGTCACCCTGGTCATTATGGACCAACCTGACTCTCGCGCTCCACGGCCAGGCGACCGCCAACACCTTGATGGTGAAGATACTGGACGAAATCTACACGGTGTCGCCGCTTCAAGAGGTGAAGTGAGGATCCTCGCGCGCGAATGGAATCGCCCCTCGTGAGCGAGGCCTGAGTTGGTGGGATCAAACACCTACGCCAGCCAATCCGCCAGCTTTGCCTTGCCCACGTCCCTCAGCAGGCCGATGAAGCCGTCGGCCTGATGCTCGGCGGTGAGCCGGCCTTTTTCAGCGGTGGCAATGCTGGCGTCGCCGACGACGCCATTCGGGTTGAGATCGCTGGCGATCCAGGCGAAGGCGTGCGTTCCGGTGTGGCGCAGCAGCGCAAATTCCTTTTCGGCGCGGGCGACCTTGGACACGAAATTGTCGGCCTTCCCCATATCGACGAGGTCGGGCCGGAAGTGCAGCATCAGCGAGGTCTCGACGTCGCCGCCATGGATGCCGTGGCGGTCCTCGAGCTCGGTGTACATGCCGGCCGGCCGGCCAAAGCGCTGCCAGCTGGTCTTTACCGCCAGCATCTTTGCCCGCACACGCAATTCGCGGGTGACGATGCCCATGATCTCCTCATTGCCGCCATGCGAGTTGACGACAATCAGTTTTCGGACGCCGGCGCGCGCGACCGACAGGCCAAGTTCGGTCCACGCCTCGACCAAGGTCGTCGCCGGCAAAGTGAGGGTGCCCGGTGCGTGCAAATGCTCGTTCGACTTGCCCACCGCCTGGACCGGCAGGATGCGGATGTCGAGATCGCCGGGCAGGCGCGCGATCACCGTTTCCAGCATGCCGTTCATGATCGAGGTGTCGGTCGAGACCGGCAGATGCGGGCCGTGCTGCTCAATCGCCGCCAGCGGCAGAACGGCAATGGTCGCTTCAGGATCGACGGTCGCGTATTCGGTGGTCCGGTAGTCACCCCACCATACGCGTTTTTTTGCAGCGGTCATGTCATGCCCTCTTGAACCGACAAGCCCAGACCTAACGCGGGAACGATCGGCTGTCGATCATCCCGCCGCAATGACCTCGATCTCGACCTTGAATTCCGGCCGGGCAAAACCGGACACGATCATCAGCGTCGAGGCCGGCGCCGGGCTGGCGAACAGCCGGTCGCGAACCTCCATATAGGGGCGCAGGAAGGCGCGGTCGGTGACGTAGGTGTTGATGCGGACGATGTCGGACAGGCCGAGCCCGGCCTCGCCGAGAATCGCCGATATGTTCCGGAAACAAAGCTCGGCCTGTGCGCCGGCCTCCTCGGGGATCTGGTCGTCCGGGGTGATTGCGACCTGGCCCGAACACAGCACCAGCCGCTTGCCGGGCGGCAGTTCGACGCCATGGCTGTAGCGGGCGAAGGGCGGCTTGATCGACTTCGGCGTGAGAAATTTGAACATGGCAATCTCCGTTCACGGCAGCCTAAAGCGGGATCGATGCGGGCATCAAGATGGCGGTGCATGTCACGAGGGCGATTGTGGACAGGCGATCAAAAAATAGGCACGATGCCTTTCGTACAGCATGACCCGTCCGGCCTTCGCGCCGCCATTGCTCAGGCGGGCATTGCACAAGCGGGCGGTCCCGGCGCAACGCGCCGGTGGCATGTGTCTTGCTTCTTGAAACAATGGTGTCGAGCCCGGCGCGTGACGCGCCGGAGCGAACAAAGGGTGGTGTGGATGTACGGAAAACTCAGGATTTCGGCGGGCGTGATCGTGCTGCTTGGCGCAGGCACGCTTGCCGCGGCAGCGAACGAAAAAGTCACCTTCGGCACCAACTGGCTGGCCGAGCCGGAGCATGGCGGTTACTACCAGGCCGTGGCGGACGGCACCTATGCGGCCTGCGGCATCGACGTGACGATCATACAGGGCGGCCCACAGGTCAGTGGCCGGCCGCTGCTGCTGGCCGGCAAGATCGATTTCTACATGGGCGGCAATCTGCTGTCGGCTTTCGATGCCGTGCAGCAAGGCATACCGATGCGCGTCGTGGCCGCCGACTTCCAGAAGGACCCGCAGGTCATCATGTCCCATCCCGGCCAGGGGCTGGACAAATGGGAAGACCTGAAGAACGCCGACCAGTACATCCTCGGCGACGAAGGTGCGCAGACCTTCTTCCAGTGGATGGTCACCGACCTCGGCTTCGACGCCGCCAAGCGCGCGCCGTACACCTTCAACCCGGCGCCGTTCATCGCCAACAAGAAGTCGATCCAGCAGGGTTACGTCACCTCGGAGCCATTCGCCGTCCAGAAGCAGGGCGGTTTCACGCCGAACCAGTTCCTGCTGGCCGACTATGGCTGGGACACATATGCGACGACGGTCGAGACCATGCAGGAGACGGTCGACAAGCGGCCCGAGGTGGTCCAGTGCTTCGTCGATGGCTCGGCCAAGGGCTGGTACAATTATCTCTACGGCGACAACAAGGCCGCCAACGAGATGATCAAGAAGGAAAATCCGGACATGACGGATGAGCAGATCGCCTTCTCGATCGAGCAGCTGAAGAAGTTCGGCGTGGTCGATTCCGGCGACAGCGAAAAGCTCGGCATCGGCGCCATGACCGATGCGCGCATCCAGAGTTTTTACGACAAGATGGTCAAGGCCAAGGTCACACCGGCGGGCATCGACATCAAGAAGGCCTACACGCTGGCCTTCGTCAACAAGAGCGTCGGGCTCGACCTGAAGAAGTAGGCCGTGAAGCTGGAGAAAGTGGCGCAACAGCCAGGAAGCGTATCGGGGCCGACGCTGTTGGCGCTGCGTGGCGTCGGCAAGGTTTTTTCCAACGGCGTCACCGCGCTCAGCAATGTCGAGCTGACGATCCGGGAGGGCGATTTCCTCAGCCTGCTCGGGCCGTCGGGCTGCGGCAAATCGACGGCGCTGCGGCTGATTGCGGGCCTGTCGACGCCGACCTCGGGCGTGCTCGACTGGCGCGGCAGCGGCGCCGTCGAGCGTTCGAATATCGGCGACCGTTCAAATATCGGCTTCGTCTTCCAGGAGCCGACGCTGCTGCCCTGGGCCGACGTCTTCGACAATGTCTGGCTGCCGCTGCGGCTGAAGGGCGTGTCGCGTGCCAAGGCGGCGCCGGCGGTGATGGAGATGCTGGCGCGGGTTCACCTGACCGGCTTCGAGAATGCCGTGCCGCGCGAACTGTCCGGCGGCATGAAGATGCGCGTCTCTATCGCCCGCGCCATGGTGACCAAGCCGCGCATTCTGTTGATGGACGAGCCGTTCGCCGCACTCGACGAGATCACCCGCTTCAAGCTCAACAACGACCTTCTCGAGCTATGGCAGGATGAGCGTTTTACCGTCGTTTTCGTCACCCACAGCGTCTTCGAAAGCGTATTCCTCTCCAATCGCGTCGTCGTCATGGCGGCGCGGCCGGGCCGGGTGTTTGCCGAGCTTGCCGTCGATGCATCCTACCCGCGCGACGAGGCGTTTCGCACCTCGCCCGACTATGCCGCGCTCTGCCGCCAGGCATCCGACGTGCTGATCGGCGCCATCAACTCAACTGCCGGACCGCATCATGACGGCCATTGAAGAACAGATCCCGGCGCTCGACCCGGAGGAGGCGCGCCGCGTCCGCCAGGAGCGCTTCGAGCGCATCGGCAGATGGCTGCTGCCGCTGGCGATCATGATCCTGGCGATCTGGCTGTGGGACCGCGTCTGCGTCTGGAACGACATCCCGAAATACATACTGCCGCGCCCCGGCGTGGTGCTGCAGACGCTGCACGACGATGCCGGGCTGCTGTTCTCCTCGCTGCTGGTGACACTCAGGATCACCTTCTTGAGCCTGCTTCTCGCCGTGGTCGGCGGTGTCGGGCTGGCAGTGCTGTTCGCTCAGTCGAAATGGGTGGAGATGTCGTTCTTTCCCTTCGCCATCGTGCTGCAGGTGACGCCGATCGTCGCGATCTTTCCGCTGATCAATATCTATGTCGACAACCAGACGACGAAGCTTTTGCTTTGCGCCTGGATCGTCGCCTTCTTCCCGATCCTCTCCAACACCACGCTCGGCCTCAACTCCGTCGACCGCAATCTGCGCGACATGTTCAAGCTCAACGGCGCCACTCGCTGGCAGCAATTGCGCTATCTGCGGCTGCCGGCGGCGATGCCTTATTTCCTCGGCGGGCTGAAGATCGCCGGCGGCCTGTCGCTGATCGGCGCGGTGGTGGCCGAGTTCGTCGCCGGCGCCACCGGCCAGTCGTCCGGCCTCGCCTCGCGCATCATCGAGGCCGGCTACCGGCTCAACGCACCAAGACTGTTCGCGGCGCTGATCCTGATCTCGCTCACGGGCATCCTGATCTTCCTGGTGCTGTCGCTGATTTCGCATCTCATTTTGCGGCGCTGGCACGAGAGCGCGCTGAGGCAGGAGCGGTGATGGTACCGTGTTTTGTAGGCAAAAGCTGCCTGTCGCCCATCCCGGCGTCAGCGCTGCCCCTCATCGCCCTGCCGGGCACTTCTCCCCGTATAGTGACGGGGAGAAGGACGCCTTCCTCGACGATCTCGCCCATCACCAGAGTTGCTGAAAGTGCGCCGCGGTCGCGGTCAGCCCCTTCTCCCCGTCTCTATACGGGGAGAAGGTGGCGGCAGCCGGATGAGGGGCAGCGATGACCTCTGCGATGATCCCCAAATCCGGCCAATTCGTCCTCTCCAAGGTCCGGCTTCACGCCTCCCTGACGCTCGGCCTTGCCGCTCCTTCCGACACCGACGGATTTGCGCTCGCGGACGTTGCCGTCGCCGATGGCAAGATCTCCGGGATTACGGCGCATCGATCCAACGCACCGGCGGACGCCGTCGATCTCGGCGGCCGCATCGTGCTGCCGTGCTTTGTCGACTGCCACACCCATATCGACAAGGGCCATATCTGGCCCCGAAAGCCCAACCCGGACGGCACCTTCATGGCCGCTTTGAACGCCACCGGCGCCGACCGCGCGGCGCGCTGGAGCGCCGACGACGTTGCCCGCCGCATGGATTTTTCGCTGCGCTGCGCCTACGCGCACGGCACCAGGGCGCTGCGCACGCATCTCGACAGCGTTGCGCCGCAGGAAGAGATCTCCTGGCCGGTGTTCGAGACGATGCGGGAGAAATGGCGCGGCCGCATCGAGCTGCAGGCGGCCTGCCTGCTCGGCATCGAAGGCGTGCGCGACAGGAAATGGTTCGAGAGGCTGGCCAAGCGGGTGGCTGCCGCCAAGGGCGTGCTCGGCGTCGTCACCTATATGGTGCCGGACCTCGAAGAACTGCTCGACCAGGTGTTTGCGCAGGCGATCAAGCATGGCCTCGACCTCGATTTCCATGCCGACGAGACCGACGATGTCTCTGCGATCTCGCTGAAGAAAATCGCCGAAGCCGCCCTTTGGAACGGTTTTGACGGGAACATCCTGGTCGGCCATTGCTGCTCGCTGGCACGCCAGCCCGATCTCGACGTGCTCGACACGCTGGATAAGGTCGCCAAGGCCGGCTTGGCGGTGGTGTCGCTGCCGATGTGCAATCTCTATCTGCAGGACCGGCGAGGCGACAGGACAACGCCGCGCTGGCGCGGGGTGACGCTGCTGCACGAGATGAAGGCGCGCGGCATTGCCGTCGCCGTCGCCTCCGACAATACGCGCGACCCGTTCTACGCCTATGGCGATCTCGACATGCTGGAGGTCTATCGCATGGCGACGCGCATCCTGCATCTAGACCATCCCGTCGCGGACTGGCCGCAAGCTGTCACCGCAACGCCGGCCAAGGTGATGCGGCTCGATGGTTTCGGCCCGCTTGCCGCCGGAGCGCCGGCCGATTTCGTCGTCTTCAAGGGGCGGAGCTGGACGGAATTGCTGTCACGGCCCGAATCGGATCGCATCGTTGTACGCGACGGCCGGGCGATCGAGCGCCAGCTGCCCGATTATGCCGAACTCGATGATCTGATGGTGGAATGATGGATATTGCGGCGCTCAAGCGCGACCTGGACGGTTTGAAGATCGACGACCATCCGGCGATCGTCCAGCAGAAGAGCCGCGATTTCTACTGGTACAGCCCGGTGCTGAAGCAGCAGCTCGAGCACGTCACCGGCGACCTGATCGTGACGCCGAAAACCGAAGACGAGGTCGTCCGCATTCTCGCCGCCTGTCACCGGCATGGCGTCCCGGTGACGCCGCGCGGCAGTGGCACCGGCAATTACGGGCAGGCGATGCCGCTGTCCGGCGGCGTGGTGCTCAATCTCGCCGAAATGAACGCGGTCAAGACGATCGCCCCCGGCCGTGTCGTCACCGGCCCCGGCGCCGTGCTCGCCGACATCGACAGAGCGACGCGGGCGCATTCCGGCCAGGAGCTCCGCATGTCGCCGTCGACCTACAACACCGCATCGATCGGCGGCTTCGTCGCCGGCGGCTCCGGCGGCATCGGTTCGATCCGCTGGGGCGGACTGCGCGACCTCGGCAACGTCATCCGGCTGAGGACCGTGACGATGGAGGCTGAGCCGCGGGTCATGGAGCTCACCGGCGAGGACGTGCTGAAGGTGATGCACGCCTACGGCACCAACGGCATCATCACCGAAGTCGAGATGCCTCTGACCGCCAGCTATGACTGGATCGACGTCATCGTCGGCTTCGACGATTTCATGGATGCGGCTGGCTTCGGCAACGATCTCGCCATCCAGGACGGCATATTGGCGAAACTGATCACGCCGATCGCAGCACCCATCCCCTACGATTACTTCAAGCGCCACCAGCGGTTTTTCCGGCGCGGCCAAAGCATCGTCGTCTTGATGATCGCGCCGCATGCGATGGATGCCTTCCTCGCCTTCACGGCGCGCAGCAAGGGCGAGATCGTCTTTCGCGCCGACAAGGAGGCCGATCTCAAAGGGCTGCCGCCGGCCTATGAGCTGACCTGGAACCACACGACGCTGCGTGCCATCCGGGTCGATCCGACGATCACCTATCTGCAGACCCGCTATCCGTCGCCGGACCACCTCGGCCACGTCAAGACGATGGTCGACCGCTTCGGCGACGAGGTGCCGGCGCATCTCGAGTTCATCCGCTTCGACGGCGCCATCGGCATCGCCGGGCTGCCGCTGGTCCGCTTCACCACGGCGGAGCGGCTCGACGAGATCATCCGCATCCACGAGGACAATGGCTGCTGGATCTTCAACCCGCACCGCTACACGCTGGAAGAAGGCGGCATGAAGCGCACCGACGAGGTGCAGCTCGCCTTCAAGCGCGAAACCGACCCGCAAGGGCTGCTCAATCCAGGCAAGATGATCGCCTGGGAAAACCCGGACTATGATTATCGCTCCGGCAAGTCGTTCCTGTTCAAGGGGCTGGAGAAGGCGGGTTGAGACGATGACGGGCGAGTGGCGCTGTACCCCCCTCTGGCCTGCCGGCCATCTCCTCAAGGGGGGAGATTGGCAGTTCCATCGTCTCGACCATCTTCCAACGTCGTCAACTGGCGAAAGCGATACTGACAGCCGATCTCCCCACTTGGGGGGGAGATGCCCGGCAGGGCAGAGGGGGGTGCTTGGTGCCGACTTGCGAGATGTTCTCCTGTGAACGTCTTCGTCCTCTACGCTCATCCTGTGGAGACCAGCTTCAACGCCGATCTGCACCGGACGATCATCGAGCGGCTGAAGGCCGCCGGCCATGTCGTCGACGACTGCGATCTCTATGCGGAGGGTTTCGATCCCAGGCTGACGCGGGCCGAACGGCTGTCCTATCACGACGAACGCAGCGACGGCGATCCGGCGTCAGCCTATGTCGAGCGCTTACTGCGGGCCGAGGCGCTGGTGCTGTCGTTTCCGGTGTGGAACTTCGGCTATCCGGCCATTTTGAAAGGCTTTTTCGATCGCGTCTTCCTGCCCGGCGTGTCGTTCAAGCTGGTCAACGGCAAGGTGCAGCCGTCGCTGCACAACATTCACAAGGTCGCGGCGGTCACCACCTATGGCGGCAGCCGGTTCCGCGCCATGCTGATGGGCGACCCGCCGCGCAAGCTGGTCAATCGGGTGCTGCGCGCCACCATCAAGCCTGGCGGGTCGGTCTCCTATCTCGCGCATTACTCGATGAACCTGTCGACGAACGAGACGCGGACGAAATTCATCGCGAAGGTCGCTGCCAAGATGGACGCGTTCTGACGCGGGAGGGGACTTTTCCTTCTCCCCTTGTGGGAGAAGGTGGATCGGCGCGTAGCGCCGAGCCGGATGAGGGGTGCTGGAAGAAACGCGGCGTGGGAAGATTGGGACGGGAGCGCTAAACGCTAATTCCGTTGAGGTAGCGATCCTTCCAACACCCCTCATCCGACCGAGCTTCGCTCGGCCACCTTCTCCCACAAGGGGAGAAAGAAAAGAGTTACATCCGCACCCGTTCCGATTTCGGATCGTACATCGGCTTGAGCGAGGCCTCGGCGGCAAAGCGCTCGCCGGCGATCTCGATTTCGTAGGACGACGCCAGGACGTCCGCCTCGCTCTCGCCCTTGCAAGTCACGTAGCCAAGCCCGATCGCGCCGCCGAGATGATGGCCGTAATTGCCCGAGGTGATCGGGCCGACGATCGTGCCGTCGCGCAGGATCGCCTCATTGTGGAAGAGCAGCGGCTCGGGGTCGTTCAGGCGGAACTGCACCAGCCGGCGTGACAGGCCGGTTTCTTTCTTCGTCAGCACCGCATCGCGGCCAAGGAATTCGCCCTTGGCCGTTTTCACCGCGAAACCCAGCCCGGCCTCCAGCACATTGTCCTCGTCGGTGATGTCGTGGCCGAAATGCCTGAAGGCCTTTTCGATGCGGCAGGAATCCAGCGTATGCAGGCCGCATAGCTTCAGGCCGGCGTCAGTGCCGGCTTCCGCGATGGCCTCGAAGACATGGGCAGCCTGGTCGGTCGAGACATAAAGCTCCCAGCCGAGCTCGCCGACATAGGTGACGCGGTGGGCGCGGGCCAGCCCCATGCCGATTTCGATCTCCTGAAACGTCCCGAACGGGTTGTTCTCGTTGGAGAAATCGTTCGGGCTCAGCTTTTGGATCAGCTTTCTCGAATCCGGGCCCATCAGGCAAAGCACGGCTTCGGCCGCCGTCACATCGGTGATGACGACGAACTCGTCGGCAAGATGTTTTCTCAGCCAGGCCAGGTCGCGCTGCAGCGTGGCGCCGGGCACGACGAGCAAGAAGGCTGTTTCGGACAATCGCGAGACGGTGAGGTCGCTCTCGATGCCGCCGCGCTGGTTGAGCATCTGGGTGTAGACGATCTTGCCCGGCGCCACGTCCATGTCGTTGGCGCAGAGCCTTTGCAGGAAAGCGCAGGCGTCGCGGCCTTCGACGCAGATCTTGCCGAACGAAGTCATGTCGAACAGGCCGACGCCGTTCCTGACCGCAAGATGCTCCTCGCGCTGGTTGTCGAACCAGTTCTGCCGTTTCCAGGAATAGCGGTATTCGCGCTCCTGGCCGGGCCTAGCGAACCAGTTGGCGCGCTCCCAGCCGGCGACCTCGCCGAACACGGCGCCGCGCGCCTTCAGGTGTTCGTGCAGCGGCGAGCGCCTTATGTTCCGCGAGGTCGCCATCTGCCGGTAGGGGAAATGATCGGCGTAGAGCAGGCCGAGCGTTTCGGAGACGCGCTCCTTGAGATAGCGGCGGTTCTTCTGGAACGGCTGGGCGCGGCGGATGTCGACCTCCCAGAGGTCGAAAGGCGCCTCGCCGTCATTGATCCATTGCGCCAGCGCCATGCCGGCGCCGCCGGAGGAGACGATGCCGATCGAATTGTAGCCGGTCGCCATCCAGTAGCCGGAAAGCTCCGGCGCCTCGCCGAGATAGTAGCGGTCGTCGGGCGTAAAACTCTCGGGACCGTTGAAGAAGGTGTGAATGCCGGCGGTGGCCAGCATCGGCATGCGGTTGACGCCCATTTCGAGGATCGGCTCGAAATGGTCCATGTCCTCCGGCAACTGGTCGAAGCAGAAATCCTCGCTTATGCCGTTCATGCCCCAAGGCTTCGCCACCGGCTCGAAAGCGCCGAGCATCATCTTGCCGGCATCTTCCTTGTAGTAGGCGCACTCGTCCGGCACGCGCAGCACCGGCAGGCGTGCCAGCCCGGCGATCGGCTCGGTGACGAGATAGAAATGTTCGCAGGCGTGCAGCGGGATGGTGACGCCGTTCTGGGCGCCAAGTTCGCGTGCCCACATGCCGGCGCAGTTGACGACGATATCGGCTTCGATCGCGCCCTGCTCGTCGCCTTGTGCCCAGGACACCCCGGCGACACGGCCGGCCTTGGTGTGGACCTTGGTCACCTTCACATTCTCGACGATCGTCGCACCGCGCTGGCGCGCGCCCTTGGCCAACGCCATGGCGATATTGGCCGGGTCGCACTGGCCGTCGAGCGGCAGGTGCACGGCGCCGACCACATCTGACACATTGAGATGCGGGTACATCTGCTTGACTTCACGAGGCGAAATCTCGCGCACATCGACATCGAAGGCGCGGGCGAGAGACGCCTGCCGATAGATCTCGTGCTTGCGCTCCTCGGTAAGCGCCACCGTGATCGAGCCGACCTGACGCATGCCGGTGCCGACATCGGTCTCGGCCTCCAGCTTGACGTAGAGGTCGGCCGAGTATTTCGCCAGCCGCGTCATGTTCTGTGAGCCGCGCAGCTGGCCGATCAGGCCGGCGGCGTGCCATGTCGTGCCCGACGTCAGCTGCTTGCGCTCGAGCAGCACGATATCGGTCCAGCCGAGCTTGGCCAGATGATAGGCGACCGAGCAGCCGGAGACGCCGCCGCCGATGATGACCGCCCTCGCTTTGGGAGGAATGGCCTTGGTCGGAATGGTTTTGGTGGGTGAGGCGCTCATGCGGCCTCACGGCGATAGAAGGAGGCGAAGCGGCGCAGGCGTGTGGCGGCCTCCATCAGCACCGGCTCAGGCTGGCAGAGGCTGAAGCGGATGTGGCCGGCTGCAGCCTGGCCGAAGCTCGAGCCGGGCATGACGCCGACCTTCTCCTGGTCGAGGAAGGCCCAGGCGAATTTTTCGTCGTCCGGCTCGATCGCCGATATGTCGAGCATGACGTACATGCCGCCTTCGGAGCCGCGCACGGTGATGTTGTTCATACCGCGCATGGCATCGAGAACGACGGCGCGCCTTGCGGAATAGCGCTCGGCGATCTCCTTGACGCCGTAATCATTTTCGAGCGCCTCAGCGCAGGCGAGGCTGATGAAGGCCGGCAGGCCGTAGGTCATCACCAGATTGAGGTCGGTCAGCAGCGAGACCATCTCCTCGGGCCCGGTCAGCCAGCCCATGCGCCAGCCGGTCATGCCGTGGCTCTTCGACATCGAATTGATGACCAGCGTGCGTTCCGCCATGCCGGGCAGCGAGCGTGGTGAGACGTGCTCGCCGCCGCCCAGCGTCCAGTAGACCTCGTCCGACAGCAGCCATAGGTCATGCTCGCGGCAGATCTGCGCCAGATCCTCCAGGCGCTCTCGCGAATAGACGGCGCCCGTGGGGTTGTTGGGCGTGTTGATCAGGATGGCGCGGGTGTTCGGCCGAAGGGCGGCGCGAATGTCGGCGGCGCGCGGCTGAAAGCCATCCTCGGCGGGGGTCTCGACGACGCTGAACTCGGCGCCCGCCGCACTGAAGGTGTTGGGATAGGTGGCGTAATAGGGCGCGACGACGATGGCATGGTCGCCCTGGTCGAGAACCGCTTGAATGGCCGCGTAAAGCGCGGCCTGCCCGCCCGGCGTGGCGATGACCTGGTCGGGATTTGTCGCAACGCCGGTGCACCGCATCGAGGCCGCCGCCATCGCCTTGCGCAGGCGTGGAACGCCGGCAAGCGGCGTGTAGTGGTGATTGCTGGCGCGAACCGCCGTCACGCAGGCTTCGATCGTCTCGCTCGGCGTGTCGAAATCGTGGTCGCCGACCGACAGCATGATGATGTCCTCGCCGGCCTGCTTGCGCGCCCAGGCAGCGGAATGAACCTCCCAGCCATCCTTGCCCGAAGGCACGATGCCGGAAATGCGCGATGATGGCCTGGGCATTATGCTGCTCCCGAAATTTCATAACCGGCCTGTTCGAGCCGGTCGCGCAGCGCGGCGATGTGGGCCGGTCCGACTTCGCAGCAGCCGCCGACGATGCCGGCGCCGGCCTCGACCCAACCGACCGCCTGGCCGGCATAGGCATCCGGATCAAGGTCGTGGCGGGCGTGCAGCACTTCCACGGTACCGCCATGCTTGAGCGCCTCAATCGAGGTGAAGCCGTTGGCATAAGCGCCGACCGGACCGCCGAGAGCGATCAGTTCGGGCAGCGCTGCAGCGATCGCTTCGGGCCGGCAGCAATTGATCAGCCGGGCCGCGACGGGCAGGCCGGCAAGAGCGCCCGACGCCGCCGCAATGGCTTCGCCGCTGCGCAGGCGCGGCGTGCCGTGGTCGGCAAGCGTCCACGACACCCATAGGGGCTTGCCGCTTTCCGACGCCGCGGTGACGGCGGCGCGCGCCTCTTCGGCCGACGCCATGGTTTCGCACAGAAACAGATCGACGCCGTCCGCCTGCTCGGCAACGATACGGCGATAGATGTCGAGCGTATCCTGGAAGGATATCGTCAGCGCCGGCGCATAGCTGCCGAACAGCGGCGACAGGCAGCCGGCGATCGCCGCGTCGCCGGCCTGGTCGCGGGCTTGCCTTGCCAGTTCGATGCCGCGCTTCTGCAGCGGCTTGAACAGCTCTTCCGCGCCTTCGCGTGCCAGCCGCTCCGGCGTGGCTGAATAGGTGTTGATGGTGATGACGCGGGCGCCGGCGCGGATGAATTCCGCATGCAGGTCGCGCACCAGATCCGGTTCGTCGATCAGCACCCTGGCCGACCACAGCGGCGTCGGCTCGGAACTGCTACGGCGGACCAGCTCCTGGCCCATGCCGCCATCGGTGAGGATCACTTTCTTCATGCTCTGAGCCTCTCGTTCTTTGGATCCCATAACGGCTCATCCTTCTGCACGACCGCCCGAAAACGTTCGCCGAAGATCTCGATCTCGACCGCGGTTCCCGGCTCGGTGAGGTCGGCGCGCAGCATGCCGAGCGCGATCGACCTGTCGATGCGATGACCCCAGCCGCCGGATGTCGTCTCGCCGACGATCCGGCCGTCATGCCACAGCGTCGACATGGTGGGCGCATCGCAGTCGCCGGGGTTTTCGACAACCAGCGTGACGAAGCGCTTCTTGATGCCCTGCTGCTTCTCGTTTTGCAGCGCCGTCTTGCCGCGGAAGTCGGGCTTATCCCATCTGACGAATCGCTCCAGCCCGCCCTGCAGGATCGAGTAGTCGGTCGACAGGTCGCCCTTCCAGGTACGGTAGCCTTTTTCGAGCCGCAGCGAATCCAGCGCGTACATGCCGAACGGTTTTAGTCTATGCCTCTTCCCGGCCGCCCAGACGGCGTCGAAGATGGCTGCGGTATCGTCGACCTTGCTGTGGATTTCCCAGCCGAGCTCGCCGGCGAAGGACACGCGCACCAGCTTTGCCCAACGTCCGGCGATACTGGTTTCCTGATGCGTCAGCCAGGGCAGGGTGAGGTCGGCTGCGCAGAGTTCGGCGAGGATTTTTCGCGAGTTGGGGCCGGCGAGGATCTGGGTGGAGTATTCCTCCGTCCTGTCGATCAGCTTGAATGTGGCGTCCTTCGGGATGCGCGACTTCAGCCATTCGAAATCATGCCACTGAGCCACAGCGGCGGTGATCAGCGTCATCAGGTTCTCGTCGTGGCGGACCACCGACATTTCGGTGACGATGCGGCCCTTGTCGTCGGCAAAATAGACGAGGCCGATGCGGCCGGGTTTCGGCACCAGGCCGGTCACCTGGAGGCTCAGCCATTCGGCGGCACCCGGACCGTCGAGATTGAAACGGGAGAACCCCGGCAGGTCCAGAATGCCGGCGGCATCGCGGACGGCGAGGCATTCCTCGCGCACACGATGCTGCCACGGCCCGTCGCGGCGGAAGGTCAGCGTGGATTCTTCGGAGATGTCGTCGCCTGCGTTCGTATACCAGGTGGCGCGTTCCCAGCCATTATAAGCATCGAACCGGGCGCCGAGTGCCTTGATGCGGTCGTGGAGCGGCGACAGCTTGCGGTCGCGCCCGGCCGGCCAGGCATGGCGCGGGAACTGGATGGCATATTCGTTGCCGTAGATCTCCATGCCCTTGGCGACGCAATAATCCGGGGCCGAGGCAAAGGCGGTGAAACGGCGTGGATCGCAGGACCACATGTCCCATTCGGTCTGGCCTTCGGTCACCCACTCGGCCAGCACCTTGCCGGCGCCGCCGCCCTGGGCGATGCCGAAGGTGAAGACGCAGGCCTCGAAGGCGTTGGGCACGCCGGGCATCGGCCCGATCAGAGGGTTGCCGTCCGGCGCATAGGGGATCGGCCCGTTGATGACCTTTGAAAGGCCGGCGGTGCCGAGGATCGGCACGCGGGCGACAGCATCGGCCAGGTAATGTTCCAGCCGATCGAGATCGTCGGGAAACAGCTGGAAGGAAAAGTCGTCGGGCATCGGGTCGTTGTGGCCGACCCAGTGGGCGCGGCAATTGCGCTCATAGGGGCCGAGATTCATGCCGTTCTTTTCCTGGCGCAGATAATAGGACGTATCGACGTCGCGCAGCAGCGGCAGCTTCTTGCCCTGTTCCTTCGACCACGCCGCCAGTTCGGGGATTTCCTCGAACAGGATATATTGATGGCTCATCACCATCATCGGCACCTCGCGGCCGAACATCCTGCCGACTTCGGCGGCGCGGTAGCCGGCGGCGTTGACGACGATCTCGCAGCGGATCTCGCCTTGCGCCGTCTCGACCACCCACTCGTGATTGTCTCGGCTCACGCCGGTGACCGGACAGAAGCGGATGATCTTCGCGCCCATGTCGCGCGCGCCCTTGGCCAGTGCCTGGGTCAGCTGCGCGGGGTCGATATCGCCATCATTCGGATCGTAGAGCGCGCCTTTCAGCTCATGCGTCTCGATGAAGGGGTAACGGCGCTTAATCTCGTCGAGCCCGACCACGTCGATATCCATGCCCTGGTAGCGGCCCATGCCCTTGGCGCGCTGGAATTCCTGCATGCGCTCCGCGCTATGGGCCAGCCTGAGCGAGCCGGTGACGTGGTAGTTCATGGGATAGCGGACCTCGTCGGCCAGCCGGCGATAGAGCTCGGTCGAATAACGCTGCATGTTCATCAGCGACCATGACGAGGAGAAAGTCGGCACGTTGCCGGCGGCATGCCAGGTCGAGCCGGAGGTCAGCTCGTTCTTCTCCAGAAGCACGCAGTCGGTCCAGCCCGCCTTGGCGAGATGGTAGAGCGAGGAGGCGCCGACGGCACCACCTCCGATGATCACAACGCGTGCCGTGGTCGGCAAACCGGCCATGTTCTTCTCCGACTATTTGTTTTGATGCATGTCGTTGTCCCAAAACCGCCACGCACTTTTGGGCGACATGCATTCGTTCAATAGACAGGCGGCGAAACCACCCAGATGACGACAGCCGGCTCGGCTCCAGGATTGCGCCATCGGAACGGCTTGCCGTCGAAGCGGAAGGAGTCGCCTTCGCCAAGCCGGTGCCAGATGCCAGCAATTTCGATGTCGAAACTGCCCGAAGCGACGTAGCCGGCTTCCTCGGTCGGCCGGCGCGCCTCGGCCTTCATCTCGGCACCCGGAGCGAAGACCGAACGCAGCATCTCGAAGCTACCGCCGAGATCGGGCGACAGAAGCTCCTCCACCAGGCCGGAATCGCTTGTGCCAAGCGTGCGCCGGTTGCCGGCGCGCACGACCACGCCGCGCTCGGTCTCGACAGGCACGTCATGGCTGAAGAACAGGCTGACCGGCACGCCGAACAATTCGGCGAAGGCCCTGAGATCGCCGAGCGACGGGACCGACAGACCGCGCTCGACCTGGCTGACCCAGCCGACGGAACGGCCGAGCTTCAGTGCGATTTCAGCAAGCGTCAAGCCGCGCGCCTTGCGCAACGCGCGAATGTCGCCGGCCAGCAGCCGTTCGCCGCTGTCCTGTTCCGATCTGGCGGCGGTTGAGGGCAAAGCCATCCCTGTCTTGGTGAAAAATTCTCAGCAAATTTCATTTGATGGCGGGTTCATGAAAAAATCAAGAGGATTTTCACGCAACCACAAGATTTACTTGCGCCATTTTGACGGTTCGGGCAAAGGCTCGGCGCACGAGCGGCGAGTGGGGCGTCCGGTCGAGGCGGGTAGGCTATCGGGCGTTCAAAAAGACGCGCAAGGATGCTCCATCACTTCTAGTCGGCGCATGATCCTTCCGGAAAATCGGTTCGGGATCATACGCAAAAGGACGGCCCATGCTGGAAAACAACTCCCGGATTGCGGCGGCGATCGTCGATGACGCGATCACCTCGCGGCGGTCGGTACGCGCCTTCTTGCCCGATATGGTCGACGACGAGATCATCCGCGATATTCTCGCCGTTGCCGCGCGCGCGCCCTCAGGCACCAATATGCAACCCTGGAAAGTCTATGTGACCAAGGGCGAGGTCAAGCAGCGCATCACCGACGCCATCCTCAGCTCGGGCATCCGCGCCGAAAAGGCCGAGTGGGACGAGTATCGCTACTATCCCGACCAGTTCTTCGAACCCTATCTGACGCGACGGCGGGCCAACGGTTTCGGCCTCTACGGCGTGCTCGGCATCGGCCGGCGCGAGGTCGACAGGATGCGTGCGCAGCACGACCGCAACTTCGTCTTCTTCGACGCGCCGGTCGGCATGATCTTCACCGTCGACCGGCGGCTGAACAAGGGGTCGTGGATCGACTACGGCATGTTCCTGCAAAACATCATGGTCGCCGCGCGGGGCAGGAGCCTGCACACCTGTCCGCAAGCCGCCTTCGCGCCCTATCACCGGCAGATCAGGCCGGTGCTCAACATTCCCGACGAGGAGATCATCGTCTGCGGCATGGCGCTCGGCCACGAGGATACGTCCAAGCCCGAAAATGCCTTCCGCACCGACCGCGCGCCGCTGGAAGAGTGGGTGACGTTCGCGGAGTGACGTGAAGCGCCGTCCGGCTCTACTGCACTTCGTAGCCGACTTCCTCGCTCGCATGGCAGAGCGCTTTCCAGAACGAGCGGGCAAACGAGCGGAACACATAGATGTCGAACTGATCGGCGCCGGTGCGCTGGATCTGCGCGAAGATGTCGTGATGCATGGTCGAGCGGCCGGCGCCGATCGGGAAGGCCGGCAGCGCGAAGTCGATGGCGAAGAATTTCGCCAGCACCCACTCGGCCTTCGGCCCGGCGATACGGATCGCGGTGCGGCCGTGCGAAAGGTCGGTCACCGTACCGATGGCCGAAGTGACGACACTGGCAAAGGCCGGCGCCAATCCCTCGGCTTCATCGACCACAGTGAACTTTCCCGGCGCAAAGCCGAACACCGACCTGGCGCCGTTCGTCACACCGCCACCGGCGCCGTCGGGCAAAGCCAGGCCGGTGACCGCATGGATGCCGGCCATCAACTTCTTCTCCTCGCCGGGCCAGGCGGCGAGCTGCAGGATCGAACCCGGCCTGGTTTCGGAGAGGATGATTTCGACACCATGCTCGAAATTGCCATGCGAGCCCGGATGCAGCACCGGCTCAAGCGGCGATTGGCGTTCAACCATGCATGCGGCTCCCGTCCGGATCGAAGAAATGGTTGGAGACGATCTCGACCGGCCCGAACCGGTTGCGCAGCGGGTCGGAGACATAAGCGCGCGTGCCGCGCCGCGCCTTGCCGCCCTTGACCAGGGCAAGCGCGATATATTTACCCAGCGCCGGCGAATAGCAGCAAGCGGTGATGTGGCCAAGCGAGCCGTGCGGATTGGCTTCGTCAAGCTCCTCGACGATGTGTGCGCCGCCATTGAGCGGCTGGTTGTCGAGCGAAACAATACCGACGAGTTCCAGGCGGTCGGGCGCGATCAGCCCCTCGCGGTCCATCATCGCCGAACCGATGAACGGCTTCTTCTTCGACAGCATCCAGTCGAGATGCAGGTCGCGTGCCGTGGTACGGCCGTCGATCTCGGCACCGGTGACGTGGCCTTTCTCGATGCGCATGGTGCCCAGCGCCTCCAGCCCGTAGGTCACCAGCCCGAACGGCTTGCCGGCTTCGATCAGCGCCTCCCAGACATGGGTGCCGTAGCCGGCGCCGGAATAGACCTCGAAGGCCATTTCGCCGGAGAAGGACAGCCGGCAGATCATCACCGGCACGCCGGCGATTTCGCCGTGGACGATGCCCATGAAGGGCAGGGCGGCATTGTCGACGGCAGTGCCGCTGACGCAAGCAGCCAGTATCTGCCTTGCCTTCGGCCCGCCGATGGCGGCACCGGCCCATTGGTCGGTCACCGAGGTGACGTGGACCTTCAGCGCCGGCCAGATCACGTCGAGGAAATATTCCAGATGCTGCATCACCTTGCCGGCATTGGCGGTGGTGGTGGTCATCAGGAAATCCTGCTCGCCGAGGCGCCACGTGGTGCCGTCGTCAAAGGCGAGACCGTCCTCGCGCAGCATCAGCCCGTAGCGCGCCTTGCCGACGGCCAGCGTCGAAAACATGTTGGTGTATAGGCGGTCGAGGAATTCCGCCGCGTCGGGGCCTTGCACCGCGATCTTGCCCAGTGTCGAGACATCGACGATGCCGGCGCTCTCGCGCGTGCCTCTCGCTTCGCGGACATAGGCCTGCTCGATCGTCTCGCCGGGATGGCCGTAGATCATCGGCCGATACCACAGGCCGGCGGAATACATGGTGGCGCCGTTGGCGACGTGCCAGTCATGCATCGGCGTCAGCCGCTCGGGCTTCAGATCGCCGAAGCGTTCGGCGGCTAGCGAGCCGATCGACACCGCCGAAAAGGGCGGGCGAAAGCGCGTCGTGCCGACCTGCGGGATCGGCTTGCCCAGCGCCTCGGCCATTATGGCCAGGCCGGGTATGTTGGAGCTCTTGCCCTGGTCGGTTGCCATGCCGAGCGTGGTGTAGCGCTTCAGATGCTCGACCGAGACGAAGCCTTCGCGATGCGCCAGCCGCACGTCATCCGCCGTCACGTCATGCTGGAAGTCGACGAAGCTTTTTCCTTCGGCCTTGATCTCGAACACCGGCGCCGGATCGGGATCGCCAGGTGCTGCTTCGACGGCAGGCAAGGCCGCCGGCGTGGCGGTTGCGCCCGCAGCGGAAAGACCGGCGGCGCGACCTTCGGCGATCGCCTCGGCGGTGGAGAAACTGCCGGTGAAGGCGCCGGCGCCGATCCATTGCTGTGTCGTCGGCTTGGGCGGCAGGAACGCTTGCAATGCTTCGTTCCATTCCGCTTTGGCTCCGGCCTGGCTGGCCAGATGAATGGTCGGCGACCAGCCGCCCGACATCAATAGGCAATCGGCGTGGATGCTGCGCGCATCGCCGGAAAGCGCGCCGTTGACCATGTCGAAGCGCTGCACCTTGAAGCCGGAAAGCGCCTTGCCGCCCTCGGTGGCGATCACCGCGTGGCCAGAAAGGATCTCGGCCTCGGTCTCGCCGGCCAGCTTGCGCATTTCGCTCGAAAGCTCAGGGCGCACGTCGATGATGGCGACGACCACGGCGCCGGCCTTCTTCAGCGCCAGGGCCGCGCGATAGGCGCTGTCATTGTTGGTGAACAGCCCGATCCTGTCGCCGGGCAGCACGCCATATTCAATGGCATAACGCTCGGCAGCATGCGCCAGCATTACGCCTGGCCGATCATTGCCTGGAAAGACCAGCGGACGCTCCAGGGATCCGGTGGCCAGCACCACCGACCTGGCGCGGATCGTCCAGTAGCGATGGCGCGATTCGCCCTTGCCGGGCGTTTCCTTGTGGTCGGTGACACGTTCGAGCGCGGCAAGCGTGTTGCCGTCATAATAGCCCCAGACGGTGGTGCGCGGCAGCAGGCGGATATTGTCACGGCCTTCGAGCTGGCCAGCGGCGCGCGCTGCCCAGTCGGCGGCCGGCATGCCATCGATCGTCTCGCCCGACCAATTGGCCGAGCCGCCGAAATGCGGCTCGAGCTCGGCCAGGATGACGCGTGCACCCTGATCGGCAGCCGCCCTGGCGGCCATCAGCCCCGCCGGGCCGGAGCCGACTACCAGCACATCGCAAAACGCGTTCATGCGTTCGTAGCGCGCCGTATCGGGAGCCGTGCCTGCCTTGCCCAGGCCGGCGGCACGGCGGATGAAATGCTCACAGAACATCCAGAAGCGAGTGCCCTTCAGCGGACCGATCACCGGTCCCATGAAGGTCTTGTAGTAGAAGCCGGCCGACAAAAGCTTGCCGCCGAGCTGGTTCACGGCACTGACGTCCCAGGCAAGCGAAGGGAAGCGGTTCTGGCTGATCGCGGCCAGCCCGTCATAAATCTCGACCATTGTGGCGGGGATGTTCGGCTCGCGAACCTCGCCCCTCAACACTGTGACCAGCGCGTTCGGTTCCTCGACGCTGGCGGTCAGCACGCCGCGCGGGCGGTGATATTTGAACGAACGCCCAAACAGGGTGATGCCGTTGGCCAGCAGCGCCGAAGCCAGCGTGTCGCCGGCATGGCCGGTATAAGGCGCGTCGTCGAAGGTGAAACGGATGGTCCGCAGCCGGTCGATGCGGCCCCCGGCCTCTGTACGGCGCGGGCTCATGGCTTGTCCTCGGCCCGGTGCCGCGCAACCGAGTTGTGGTCGCCGCGCGCGAACGCGGTGCTGGAGATCTCGTGCGTCAGCGTGTTGCGCACGACCCTGAGATGGGCGCGGCAGCCGCCGGAATGCTGCCAGATCTCATTGTGGTCGCCGGCTGGATTAAGCCGGTCGTAGACATAGGCGTTCCAGGCGTCGAGGTTCTGCGAGGCGGGCTGTGGGCGCTGGCGATTGCCGTCGCCCTGATAGGTGAATTCGATCACGTCGCGCGGGCCGCAATAGGGGCAGGTGATGAGCATGGATCTCTAACCTAATGCAGCCGGGGCGTGGCGCCCTGGCCCTTGTCGTCGATCACCAGGCCACGGTAGAAGCGGTCGAGCGTGAAGGCCGAGTTGAGACCGTGCGGCTCGTCCTTGGCAATGGTCCAGGCAAAGCACCAGCCGGAAGCCGGCGTCGCCTTGAAGCCGCCATAGCACCAGCCGCAGTTGAGATACATGCCCGGCAGCGGACCGGTGGTGATGATTGGCGAGCCGTCCATCGACATGTCGCAGACGCCGCCCCATGAGCGCAGCATGCGGACACGGGCCAGCCCAGGGAACAGCGCCAGCATCTCGCTCATCACCTCATCGACGATCGGCAGGCTGCCGCGTTGGGCGTAGCTGTTGTAGCCGTCGAGATCGCCGCCATAGACAAGGCCGCCCTTGTCCGATTGCGACATGTAGAAATGGCCCATGCCGAAGGTCAGGACCGTATCGATGAACGGTTTTAGCGATTCCGTGACGAAGGCCTGCAGCACGTGGCTCTCGATCGGCATCGTCTCGATGCCGGCAAGCCGCATGACCCGCCCGGTGCTGCCGGCAACCGCGACCGCTACCTTTTTTGCGCGGATTTCGCCGCGCGTTGTCGTGACGCCGGTGATGCGGTCGCCGTCGCGCAGGAAGCCGGTGACCTCGCAATTTTCGATGATGTCGACGCCGCGGCGATCTGCGCCGCGCGCATAGCCCCAGGCGACGGCGTCGTGGCGGGCGGTGCCGGCGCGCCGCTGCATCAGGCCGCCGACGATCGGGAAACGCGCGGTGGCTGAGACGTCGAGCGCCGGCACCAGGCGCGCGATTTCGGCCGTGGTCATCAGTTCGGCGTCAACGCCGAGATGGCGCATGGCGTTGCCGCGCCGGGCATAGTCGTCGAGCTGAGCAGGTGTGTGGGCGAGGTTCAGGCAGCCGCGCTGCGAGAACATGACGTTGTAGTTGAGGTCATGGGCCAGGTTCTCCCACAGCTTCATCGAATGCTCGTAAAAGCGCGTGTTGGCCGGCAGGAGATAGTTGGAACGGACCGCCGTGGTGTTGCGGCCGACATTGCCGGAACCGAGCCAGCCCTTCTCCAGCACCGCGACATTGGTGATGCCGTGCTCCTTGGCTAGGTAGTAGGCGGTCGACAGGCCATGGCCGCCGCCGCCGATGACGATCACGTCGTAGGACGCCTTCGGGTCGGGCTTGCGCCAGGCCGGCCTCCAGTCCTTGTTTCCGGTCAGCGCGTTCTTGAGAAGCGAAAAGGCCGAATATTCCGCCATTCTTATTGTCATCCATTTCAGGCTTTGCGGCAGACTATAGAGCAGGCCGCCAACGCAAAGCCAAGATTGCGCCATCGCTTTTCGACTCCCCGACTTCGACTGGATTGGCCGACTTCGATTGGATTGGCCGACTTCGATTGGCGGACTTCGAAAACGAGCCGCCTGGCATGACTTGCCCCGTGATATGAGCGTCTTTATCAAGGACGTGCTTCAAAACTGCCGCTGCCGTCCGCGAGTCGCCAGAAAAATCATGTTCTTTCGTTTACTCCGCCTGGTCCTGATCGTTGCGCTTGTTGTCTTGGCGCCGCCGTCGTTCGACGCGATGGCGCAGGCGCTCGGGCAGGGTGCCGCCGGGCTGGTTACAGACCAGCAGAAGGTCATCCAGAGCCTGACGGCCAAAACCGACGATCTCGAGAAGAAGATACAGCAGGACGGCCAAGACGATGCCACCCTGGTGGAAATCCGCCTGCAATTGGAGGATCTGTCGCGGGCGGCGCTCACCAGCGCGCTGGCGTTCCGCTCGCGTCTCGGCGATATCAACGATCGGATCGAGACGCTGGGACCTCCGCCGGCCGCGGGCCAGCCGGCCGAGCCCGACATCGTGACCGGTGAACGCCAGGCGCTGGCTTCCGAAAAAGCCGAGATTAACGCCGTCATTGCCAGCGCGCAGAACCTGTCGATCCGTGTCAGCGGGCTGATCGAGAAGATCGGCAACATGCGCAGCGAGCTGTTCCGCAATCAGCTCACCAAGCGCTACGTGCTGTCCGATGCATTGAGCCCGGAGGTCATTTCCAACGCCAATGACGAATTTACCAGTTTCTACAAAGCGGTGTCGTCCTGGCTGAGCTTCGCCTTCAAGTTCAAGTTCCAGGCAATTCTTGCCGCGACGTTGATGGCGCTTGCGCTGGCCGCCGTGCTTTTTGTCGGCGGGCGGCGCCTGTTCGGCCGCGTCTTCGAAGCCGATCCTTCCGTCGAGGATCCATCCTATCTCAGCCGCCTGTCGGTGGCGTTCTGGTCGACATTGCTGCCGTCGCTGGCGGTTGGCGCCTTCCTTATCTCGACGGTCTTCTTCTTCAATTATTACAATGTCTTGCGCGGCGACATCGGCATCTTCCTGAATTCGCTGGTTGCCGTTATCGCGGTGGTGTTCTGCGTCAACCGGCTGACCAATGCGGCGCTGGAACCGCGGTTGCCGAACTGGCGTCTGATCCCTGTCGAAACCGGCCCGGCGCGCTGGCTGGTGCGGCTGACGACTGCCATGGCCGTCGCCATCGGCATCAATTATTTCCTGTCGGTCGTCAACGACAAGATGGGCTCGCCGCTATCGCTGACCATCGCCAGAAGCTTTGTCGCCACCATCAGCGTCGGCGTCATCCTGATCCTGATGGGGCTGCTGAAGCCGTTCAAGGCTGCCGACGGGAGCTGGCGCCCGTGGCCGGCATGGCTGCGCTACACCGCCGTCGCGCTAGGGCTATTCACCATAGCGTCGGCGCTGCTCGGCTTTATCGGCCTTGCTATTTTCGTCTCGGTGCAGGTCGTGGTTACCGGCACTATCCTGGTCACCGCCTATATCGGCTTCCTGTCGGCGCGGGCGATCGGCGAGGAAGGTGGTTTCGCCAACACTTCGATCGGGCGCTGGCTAGCGGCCAATTCAAGCTACGAAGAGACCGCGCTCGACCAGCTCGGGCTTGTCGTCAGCGCCGCCATAAACATCATGATCGTGCTGGTGTTCCTGCCGCTGATCCTGTTGATGTGGGGCTTCCAGCCCGGCGACATCCAGGCCTGGGCCTACAAGCTGGCGACGGGCCTCACCATAGGCTCGGTGACGATCTCGGTCACCGGCATCCTCACTGGCGTCGTCGTCTTCATCATCGGCTATTTCCTGACGCGCTGGTTCCAGGGCTGGCTCGACGGTTCGGTGATGGCGCGCGGCCGGGTCGACACCGGTGTGCGCAATTCGATCCGGCTGGCGGTCGGCTATGCCGGCGTCGCGGTCGCGGCACTGGTCGGCATCTCGGCGGCCGGTATCGACCTCTCCAATCTCGCGTTGGTCGCCGGCGCCCTGTCTCTCGGCATCGGCTTTGGCCTGCAGAATGTCGTCTCCAACTTCGTCTCGGGCCTGATCCTTTTGGCCGAGCGGCCGTTCAAGGTCGGCGACTGGATCGTTGCCGGTGACATCAGCGGCACGGTCAAGAAGATCAGCGTGCGCGCCACCGAGATCGAAACGTTCCAGCGGCAGTCGGTGATCCTGCCCAATTCAAACCTGATCAACAATGCGGTCGGGAACTGGACGCACCGCAACAAGCTCGGCCGCATCGATATCAAGGTCGGCGTCGCCTATGGCAGCGACATCAAGCACGTGCATGGCGTCCTGTTGGAGATCGCGCGCAGTCATCCGCTGGTGCTGAAAAACCCCGAACCCTTTGTGCTGTTTTCCAATTTCGGCCCGGCCGCGCTCGAATTCGAGATCCGCGTATTCCTGGCAGACGTTCTTAGTGGCAATATCGTCCAGAACGACATCCGCTTTGCCATCTTCGATGTGTTCGCCGACCAGCATATCGAAATTCCGTCGACACCGCGCGCCGTCGTCGAGACCAAAAAGCACGAGGCGTGGCCGATCGACGACGACAAGATCGAAGTCGAATTCGCCGAGCGGGAACAAGCAAAAGCCCTAGCGGCGGTCGAGGCGAAACGTCTCGCCAAGTCGGGACGCAAGGTACGGAAGCCCGATCCTGACTAGCTGATTGGAGCTTGCCTTCAAGCCTTCGGAAACCAATTGCGGCATGAATGCGGCATTCAGTTGCCGTTCAGCTTGCATTGCATATAAGCTCACCTGCAAACGGCGAGAATGCCTTGCGAAATGCAACAGAGGCGGTGGCAACACCGATACTGCAAAATGTGGAAGTCTCTCGTCGCCGCCATCGCTTTTCTGGCCGTGGGCGGTTCGGCCCATGCCGCCAGCGCGGTCAACAAGGACGCCGAGACCCGCACGCTGATCGTGACGGAAGGCGGCGGCAAGACCGAGCTGGCGCTGGCCGCTGGCGAAACCGTGGAATTTTGCCCGAGCGGCTGTTTTGTTACCTTGCCGAATGGCGACCTCGAGGCGCTGACCGGTTCGGAGACGATTGAGATCTCGGGCGGCGTCGCGCGCATCAAGTAAAGTCGACGCCATGATTTTTGAAGGCCGGGCAAACGCCCGGCCTTTTATTTGCTTCCGGTAATCGGCGATGAAGGTATGCACTTTTCTTCGAAGCTGCGCAGGGCGGGCTCTAGCAGCGCCTTCGTACCGAGCAGGGCGAAGGCGTAGGTCTAACTGCATTCGACGGGCTGGTGGCGCGGGCTTTTTTGGCGATGTCGCAAACAGGCTGCAAGCGCGGCGCCGCGCCGCCCTATAGTCTGCTCGCAATAGCATCTTGGAGTCGCGGGCAATGGCAGGGTTTCCGGAAAAGGCGAAGGTCGTCATCGTCGGGCTGGGCGGCATCGTCGGCGCATCGGTCGCCCATCACCTGATCGAGCGCGGATGGGACGATATTGTCGGCATCGACAAATCGGGCATCCCGACGGATATCGGCTCGACGGCGCATGCCTCCGACTTCTGCTACACGACCAGCCATGATTTCCTGTCGTGCTGGACGACGCTCTATTCCATCGATTTCTACGAAAAGATGGGTCACTACGCGCGCATCGGCGGCCTCGAGGTCGCCCGCGTCGGCGACGACGCTCGCATGGCGGAGATCAAGCGCAAGATCGCCTCGGCGAAGGCCTTCGGCACACGCGCCCGCCTGATCGATCCCGCCGAGATCAAGGAAAAATTCCCGCTGATCGAAGAACAGATGGTACAGGGCGGCCTGTGGGATCCCGACGCCGGCCTCGTCATCCCGCGCTCGCAGACCGTCGCCGGCAAGCTTGTCGACCAGGCGGAAGCTTCCGGCAAACTCAGGGCGTTTGCCAATACGTCGGCCAGGTCGCTCGTCATCGAGAACGGCCGCATCAAGGGCGTGGTGACCGACCGCGGCACCATCGAAGCCGACTATGTCGTGGTCTGCACCGGCATCTGGGGACGGCTGATCGCGGAAATGGCGGGCGAGGACCTGCCGGTCATGCCGATTGACCATCCGCTTACCTTCTTCGGGCCGTACACTGAGTTCGCCGGCACCGGCAAGGAGATCGGCTGGCCGCTGCTGCGCGACCAGGGCAACTCGGCTTACATGCGCGATACTGGCGACCCTAAGACCGCCGAAGGCGGGCAGATCGAATGGGGTTATTACGAAGAGACCAATCCGCGCCTTTGCCATCCGCGCGATCTTCTCGAGAAAAACCGGGCACGGCTTTCGCCGTCGCAACGCGATCTCGACATGGAGCAGATCCTGGCGCCGCTCGAGCGCGCCATGGAACTGACGCCGATCCTGGGCGAGCTGGGCTACAATGAGAGCCATTCCTTCAACGGCCTGCTGCAGGTGACGGCGGACGGCGGCCCCTCGATGGGCGAAAGCCAGAAGGTGAGGGGCCTCTGGTATGCCGTGGCGATCTGGGTCAAGGACGGCCCCGGCATGGGCAAGCTCATCGCCGACTGGATGACGGACGGCCGCACGGCGATCGACCACCACGCCATCGACTATTCGCGTTTCTATCCGCACCAGACGAAAGAACAGTTCATCTGGGATCGCTGCACCGAAACCGCGATGAAGGTCTACAACCCGGCGGTCCATCCGCGCGAGCCCTTCTCCAAGGCTCGCAATGTCCGCCGCTCGCCCTTCTGGGAGCGCGAGAAGGAACTCGGCGGCTATTTCATGGAGCTCGGCGGCTGGGAGCGCGCCCATGGCTACGCCGCCAACGAGCATCTGCTCGAGAAATACGGCAACCGGGTGCCGGTGCGCCAAAACGAATGGGATAACCGCCACTTCTGGCGCGTCTCGAACGCCGAGCATCTCGCGATGAGCGAGGATTGCGGCATCGTCAACCTGTCGCATTTCGCCATGTACGACGTGGAAGGCCCGGACCATGTCGCGCTGATGGAATGGCTGTGCGCGGCAAAGATCGGCGGTGACGGCAATATCGGCAAGGGCATCTATACCCATTTCCTCGACGAGGAAGGCATGGTGCGCGCCGACCTGACCGTCATCCGCATGGCCGACCGCTGCCGCGTCATCGACGGCGCCGATGCCGGGCCGCGCGACTTCCAGTACATGCGCCGGACGGCAGAGGACAAAGGCTTCGACGTTACCGTCACCGATGTGACCGAGAGATATGTGACCGTCGGCATCTGGGGTCCGAATGCGCGGGCAACATTGGGCAAGGTCGTGGAAAACCCCGACGGACTGACGCTTGAGAATTTTCCCTTTGCCGCGATCAAGCCCGTCAGGATCGCCGGCAAGGACGTGACCGCCTTCCGCATCTCCTATGTCGGCGAGCAAGGCTGGGAACTGCATATGCGCTACGAGGACGGCCTGGCTGTCTGGGACGCGCTGCGGTCGACCGGCGTGATGGCCTTTGGCGTCGAGACCTATGCCAACAGCCGCCGCATGGAGAAGAGCCTGCGCCTGCAAAACGCGGACCTCTTGACCGAATACAATCTGCTGGAAGCCGACCTTGCCCGTCCGAAAGTCAAGGAGGCCGATTTCTGCGGCAAGGCAAAGCATCTGGAATATCGCGCCCGGGTGCATCAGCCGGCCATGCTTTGCACGCTTATCATGACGGACAATACAGATTCGAATGGTGTTCCCCGCTATCCGGTTGGCACGATGCCGGTGATGGACCCGCAAACCGGTGAGACGCTCGTCGACGAGCTCGGCCGCCGCTCCTTCACGACCTCGGTGGCCTATGGTCCGACCCTCGGCAAGAACATCGCGCTCGCCCACCTGCCCTGGGCGTATTGCCAGGAGGGCCGCAAGCTGAGCGTCGAATATTTCGGCGAGAAGTACCCGGTCGAAGTGGCCGCCGTCGGCTACAGGCCGCTCTACGACCCGGAGAACCTCAATCCGCGCAGCTAAGCGTTGCTTGCCTGCCGATTCTCCACACAGGCAAGCCGAGCAGTGCCAGCAGGACCTGAATGCAGAAGCCCGATTCATCGTCGGGCTTTTCGCTTTGTGGAGCGATGATTCTCGCTTACCGTCGCGCTGCGATTGGGGGGTGCCTTTGCGGCGGATCGGCTGGGACAGAAAAAACGATGCGCTTGTGTTTCAGCTGAACCGGAATATCCCGGTTCGCGTCAGCTGGACCTTCGCAATTCCCATTGTGCTGCCCTTCCTGAACGAGTGGGCGAGCCGACCCAAGGATGCACTGATCCATACCTCTATCTTTGCAGCGCTTCTGTTTGCGTCGATATTTCTGCACGAACTGGCACACGCCTGGATCGGACGCCGACAAGGCGTCGCCACCGACATGATAGAATTATATCTCTTCGGCGGGCTCACGCGTTTCAAACGCGCCGCAGCGCCATCGCCTGCCTGGGCGCGGATTGCGATAGCGGGTCCCCTGGCGAACGTCGCGCTCGCCGCGTTTTTCGATGCGGCCTATTATCTGGTTTTTGGAGAACTCATCCCACTTGCGCCCGAAAGGCCATTCGGGTGGCTGCCGTCAAGGTCGGCCGGTCCTCTGGAATGGACGCTTTGGATTGGCGCATTGTTGAACGTGTCACTTATCATTCTCAACATCCTGCCCGCCTTCGATCTGGATGGCGGCGTGATTGCAAGACATTTGTTCCTGAGACGCTTCGGCGTCCGCCGGGCCGCGCAGATCGTCGGCATCTGCGGCATCGTACTTTCAATTCTGCGTTTTGCGATCATCTTGCCTGCCGCGGGTATTCTGTTGTGGCTTCCGCCGTCATTCAAGCCGAACTGGAGGGCAGCGCGCGGGGTCGGTGCTAGAAAACCGAAGCCGGACCCATCCTCCGAGACGGATGTCGAGAAGGCCGTGGAGTGGTGGGGGCGGGGCGGGCACCGCATCCACAAATGAAATTCGTTTTCCGGCGGTTCGCAAAAATGTGACCGAATGAGACCGGCTCTCCACCGGGCTTTTCTCTTTGTCGATCGGCGATTTTCGCTTACCGTGCGGCATGTCTGGTTTTGCCCGTGCAAGACATCTCGTCTCGGGTGCCGCCGCGCTGGCGTCGGTGCTATGGCTGACTGCAAACTCCCGCGCCGCCGAGCCGGTCGACGTCGAACTGGTGCTGGCAGTCGACGTTTCGCTGTCCATGTCGCCGGACGAGCTCGAAATCCAGCGTCATGGCTATGCGGCGGCGCTGACGCATGACGATGTCCTGCAGGCAATCGGCGAAGGCGCTCATGGCAAGATTGCCGTCACCTATGTCGAATGGGCTGGCGCGACCTGGCAGCAGGTCGTCGTGCCGTGGACGGTGATCGCCAATCGTGCCGACGCCGAGCGGCTGGCAGCGCAGCTTTCCGCTCATCCGCCGGCCAGTGCCAGGCGCACCTCGATCTCCGGCGCGCTGGAATTCGCCAGCGATCTCTTTGCTGAAAGCGGCTTCCAGGGCGTCAAGCGGGTGATCGACATTTCGGGTGACGGCCCCAACAACCAGGGCGCACCTGTCGATATCACCCGCGACGCCGTGATCAAGCAAGGCATCACCGTCAACGGCCTGCCGCTGATGACCAGGGGCGGGTTCAGCAGCGCTTACGATGTCAACAATCTCGACCGCTACTACAGCGACTGCGTCATCGGCGGGCCGGGATCCTTCATGATCCCGGTCAATGACTGGACGCAGTTTCCGGAGGCCATCCGCCGCAAGCTGGTGCTGGAGCTTGCCGGTCCGGCCTCGCCGCAGCGAGCGGCGGAAGAGGCGGCGCATCCGCCATTGGTGCTGGCACAGGACATCCCCGTCACCGACTGCCTGGTCGGTGAAAAAATGTGGCGCGACCGCAGCTGGATGTACAACAGCCGCTGATGGCGGAGTTTGCTGTCGATGGTGACATACCGCAGTGCAGCATCTGCTTCATTGACAAGCCTGCGGGCGTCTGTGACACAATTCCCCATCCGAACACATAAAAGGGGAACCGACATGAACAGGATCGGAATTCTTGCCGCAAGCTTGACGCTTGCCGTCGGATTGTCCGCGCCGGCGATGGCCGCCACATCGGTCAGCATCGGCATCAGTGGATGGACCGGCTTTGCGCCGCTGACGCTCGCCAAGCAGGCCGGCATCTTCGAAAAGCACGGCCTCGACGTCACCTTGAAGAAGGTGCCGCAAGCCAGCCGGCCGCTCGCCATCGCCAGCGGCGACCTGCAATGCGCCGCCACCACGGTCGAGACCTGGCTGGTCTGGAACGCCAATGGCGTGACGACCAAGCAGATATTCCAGCTCGACAAATCCTACGGCGCCGACGGCATCGTCGCCCGCAACGACATCAAGACCGTCGCCGATCTCAAAGGTAAGTCGGTCGCGTCTTCGGCGCCGGGCACCTCGCCCTATTTCATGCTGGCCTGGGTGCTCAACAAGAACGGCATGTCGACCAAGGACGTGACGGTCGTCAACCTGGAGCCGGATGCGGCGGCGCAGGCGTTTCTCGCCGGCCAGAACGATGCGGCGGTCACCTATGAGCCGTTCATCTCGGCGGTGCGCGAAAAGTCCGACCAGGGCCATATCCTTGTGACCACTCTCGACTATCCGATGGTGCTCGATACGGTCGGCTGCACGCCGGAGTTCCTCAAGGCCAATCCGGATGCGGGCAAGGCGCTTGCCGACAGCTATTTCGAGGCACTCGACCTGATCAAGAGCGATCCGGCGAAATCCTATGAGACGATGGGTGCCGACGTGAAGCAGTCGGCCAAGGAATTCGAAGAATCGGCCAAATACCTGAAATGGGCCGACAAGGCTGAAAACAAGCAGTTCTTCACCAAGGAATTCCAGGACTTTTCCAAGACCGCCGGCGAGCTTCTGCTGCAGATGGGTTTGATCAAGGAAGCGCCTGACGTCTCGACATTGGCCGACACCAGCGCCGTCGCCGACTAACCGGCAGGATTGTCGCCCGGCGGCGGCGCGTGCGCCGCCGCTTTTTCATTCAGATCAGAGGACGGTCGAAGATGCCGCGCCCCTTGCATCCGGTCTCGCCGGGCATTCGAACCGTGCTCGGCATTTCGTTCTTCGTGCTGTTCGTGGCGTTCTGGGCGTGGATCACGCTTGGCGGCCACGTCAATCGCATTTTCCTTGCCGATCCGCTGTCGATGGTGAGAGACGGTTGGCGGCTGCTGGTCGAGGACCGCTTCTGGCTCGACATCCTTATCACCATCTGGCGCGTCTTCGGCGGGTTCCTGATGGCGGCCATCGTTGCCGTGCCGCTCGGCATCGTGATGGGTGCCTGGAAGCCCGTGGAGGCGTTCCTGGAGCCGTTCGTCTCCTTCGCCCGCTATCTGCCGGCATCGGCCTTCATCCCGCTGCTCATCCTGTGGGCGGGCGTTGGCGAGCTCGAAAAACTGCTGGTGATCTTCGTCGGCTCGGTGTTCCAGATCATCCTGATCATCGCGGTCAAGGTCGGCGGCACACGGCGCGACCTGGTCGAGGCGGCCTACACGCTTGGCTCGTCCGACAACGGCATCGTGCGGCGCGTGATCATGCCGGCCAATGCGCCGGAGATTGCCGAGACCCTGCGGCTGGTGCTCGGCTGGGCCTGGACCTATGTCATCGTCGCCGAGCTGATCGGCTCGTCGTCGGGCATCGGCTACATGATCATCAACAGCCAGTCGCGGCTGGCGACAGGGCAGATCATCTTCGGCATCATCGTCATCGGCCTGATCGGGCTGTTGTCCGATTTCGCATTCAAGGCGCTCAACCGTTGGCTGTTTCCATGGAGCCTGGCGTGAGCAAGCTGCTCATCGAAGGCGTCTCGCGCACCTTCGCCGGTGTCGGCGGTGGGCAGCCGGTCAAGGCGCTGATGCCGATCGATCTGGCGGTTGCCGCCAACGACTTCATCACCATCCTGGGGCCATCCGGCTGTGGAAAGTCGACGCTGCTCAGGATCGTCGCCGGCCTCGAAGCGCCGAGTGGGGGACGTGTTCTGCTCGACGGCAGGGTGGTGGACCGGCCCGGTCCAGACCGCGGCATGGTTTTCCAGTCCTATACGCTGTTTCCGTGGCTGACGGTTGCCGAGAACATCGCCTTCGGCCTGCGCGAACGTGGAATGGCCGAGCACGAGCGCAGCGAAATCGTCGCTTCTTACGTCGATCTCGTCGGGCTGAGAGGTTTTGAAAACCATTGGCCGAAGCAGCTTTCCGGCGGCATGCAGCAGCGCACCGCGATTGCCCGGGCACTGGCCAACGATCCGGAGATTCTGTTGCTCGACGAGCCGTTCGGCGCACTCGACAACCAGACCCGCGGGCTGATGCAGGAACTGCTTCTCGGCATCTGGGAGCGGCGGCAAAAAACGGTGCTGTTCGTCACCCACGACATCGAGGAGGCGATCTTCATGGCGTCGCGCGTGGTCGTGATGACGGCACGGCCGGGCCGCATCAAATCGGACGTTGCCGTCGACCTGCCGCATCCGCGCCACTACACGCTGAAGACCAGCCCGGAGTTTTCGGCACTGAAGGCGCGGCTGACGGAAGATATCCGCGTCGAGGCGATGCGCACGGCGCAGATATAGTCGGGTCAGCAAGGCGCCTGAACGGCTCAGAGACTTCGTAAGTCCTTGATAAGCACGTAAAGATGCAGCGGGTCCGTCGGCGATTGCGCGAATCCGTAGCGCTCGTAAAACGTGCGGGCGCCGTCGTTCTTGGCGTGGACGACGACCGCGCGGATACCTGCAATATCCGCCGCCTGCAAACTGCGCAGGACGGCATCGCGCAACAGTCCGCCGCCGACGCCTTTGCCTTGCCAGTCCAGACTGACCGCAAGACGCGCCAGCAGCATTACAGGCACCGGATGGCGTGCGAGACCTTTCGTCAATCGCTCGGGCGCACCCTCATATTTAACTTCACCAACGACCAGGGTATAAAAGCCGATCACATCTTCGCCAGAGAGACCAATGTAGGTCTGCGAAGCATTGGCTTGCTGGTTTTGGAATGCATAGCGTACGAGAAAGCGATTGAGCGGTTCTTCACCGCAGTCGAACATGTCCACCAAATGCGTGCGGGCCAGTTTCTCGATCTGGAATTCGCTCACGCTGGATCGCGACCGGAAAAGATGCTTGGTTCGTTCAATAGGTGCTTGAGGCGGGGGAGATCACGCGTTGGCGCGTCGAGCGCTGCCATGAACGCGACCCATTTTTCGGCGTCGAGATGGAAGCTGCGCCGGTCGGCTAATGTTTCTTCGGCTCGCGCAAGCGCGCTTTCAAGCACGAAATCGCTGAGCGAACGGCGTTCAGTCGCGGCGGCGGTTGCGAGTGTACGCTTTGCCTGGGGGGTAAGGCGCAAGTCCAGTTTTTCCGATCTGGTGGTTCTGGTCATTGGTACCTCTCGATTGAAGGATACCACGCCAGACAATGTCATGACAATGCGGCCGCGCCCGCGAAACGTGCTGGATCAAGCCGCTAGAAGCTGCTTGCGGTCGACGCGTTCCTGTTGCGGCGAGCGGGCGTACAACTCGCGATAGCATTTGGAGAAATGCGAGGCGGAAACAAAGCCGCAGGCGACCGCCACTTCGACCACCGGCAACGACGACTGGATCAGCAGGTGCCGGGCGCGGTCGAGGCGGATCTCCAGATAGTAACGGGCAGGGGAGCGCCCCATCTCGGTGCGGAACAGGCGCTCAATCTGCCGGCGCGACAGGTCGACATGGTCAGCGACCTCGATCAGCGAGAGCGGCTCGGAGAGATTGGCTTCCATCAGCTCGATAATGGTCAGAACCTTGGAATTCTGCACGCCAAGGCGGGCGCGCAGCGGCAGGCGCTGGCGGTCGGTCGGGCTGCGCACGCGATCAGTCAGCACCTGCTCGCAGACGCGGTTGACGAGGCTTTCGTCGAAATCGTCGCCGATCAGCTTCAGCATCATGTCGAGCGCGGCGGTGCCGCCGGCGCAGGTGTAGATGTTCTGGTCGATCTCGAAGAGGTCGGCGAAGACATTGGCCTTGGGGAACGCCTCGGAAAAGCCCGGCAGGTTCTCCCAATGGATGGCGCAGCGCTTGTTGGACAGCAGGCCTGCGGCGGCCAGGATATGCGCGCCGGTGCACAGGCCGCCGACGGCAACGCCGCGATTGTACTCCTCGCGCAACCAGGCAAAGGCCGATTTGTTCTGGTAGCGCTCGACATTGATGCCGCTGCAGACGATGGCCATGTTCGGCCGGTCCGGTCCGGACATTTTCTTGCGCTCTTCCTCCAGCGAGGTGTTGACGGCGCATTCGACGCCGTTCGAGGCGCGCACCGGCTTGCCGTCGATGCTGGCGAGCCGCCAGCGATAGGCTTCATAGCCGAGCATGCGGTTGGCCGAACGCAACGGATCGAGCGCCGTCGCGAAGGCGATCATGGTGAAATCGGGGACCAGGAAGAATACGAACGATCGCCGAATCGGGTGCTTTACGACGTTCACGGGTAGATCCTCACGCTGCAATGGCGCGAACAGGATGTCGCGATTAGCATAGCGACATCAGGAAAGACGTTTCCTGTCAATTGGCTAGATGGCAACGGAGCGACTTTATTTGCGACACGGGTCGCAAATGGGCAATCGCTATGCGGCGAAGGACGCGACATGCCGCCGGATCGAGCAAACGAGCCTACGCAGTCTGCGCACACGAAAACGCCGCGTCGGCAAAACCGAAGCGGCGCTGGATCGATTTCGAAGCAGCGCTAGGCTGCTTCCGCCGGGATTGCCGCGTCTCAGGCGACGAAGCCGAGGCGCGCGGCAGCCATGGCACCGGTCTGGCCAGGCATGGTGTTGGCCAGGCGCTGGCGCTCGAGCGCAGTCGTCAGGTTCATTTCGCGACGGGCAAAGAGGCGGGCAAAAAGCTTCATGATCATCTCCATTCGGTTGCTCAGACGGGTCGCCTTCGCTTGATGGAGTGGGGCAGCTCGTTTGTTGATGATGATATAGGCTTACGTGAGGGGAAACTAAATCGCAAAAGCGAAGCACTTGATATGAAAAGCGACACGGAATGCGACAAATTTGGGCATTCTGCCCAGGATTTTCGATTATTTACAATGTGTTGATTGCCAGTGCGGGCTGCTATGCGACTTGCTTATATGCGGCATGCGACGGCGACATGGCTCGGGAAAATCATTGGAGTACAAACAAAAAGGCCTGCCGGGCTGATCTGCGCGGCAGGCCTTCAGCTGTTGATACACACGGTTTACTTTGCTCCAGCCCAGGATCCCACACCATGGCGAGTGCCGGCCTTGGCATCGGCAGCTTCGGGCCAGCCGATATCCTTCTGCAGTTCAATCGGCAGCGCGCGGATGGCGCGTTCCGTCTGGTAGCGGGCACGGGCCTCGCTGAACTCGGTCGCGATCCGACCGATGGATGACAGGATAGACATCTCATTCTCCTTCGCGTTGGGCCGGGTTGTCCCGGCGCTTGCAGCGTCAGGCGGTACACCGGGTTTGTTTCAGCCTCATTTCGTGTCGATTGCAGGTCCGTGTCATGGTTGTTTCGGGACCACTTCGATGCGTCCTGCCTTCGATGGAGTTGACTATCCTCCCAAACTGATGTTCAATCAAACGAAATGGAATGATGGTTTGCATCAGAAAAATTGAAGGTCGCTTGCCATGAACGCCCCACTCAATCATCCGCTGCCGCTGCTCGATCTCGATGTTCTGCGCACTTTCGTCGCAATCGCCGAGACCGGCAGCTTCACCACTGCGGCCAATGCGGTCTTCCGCACGCCGTCGGCCGTGTCGATGCAGATCAAGAAGCTGGAGGACATTCTCGGCCGCTCGGTGTTCGCGCGCGACGCCCGTTCGGTGACGCTGACCACCGATGGCGAGATGCTGCTCGGCTATGCGCGCCGGCTGCTGTCGATCAATCGCGAGGTGGTGTCGAAGTTCATCATTCCAGACATTGTCGGGGTGGTGCGGCTCGGCTCGCCGGACGATTACGGCGAACGTGTGCTGCCGCATGTGCTGAAGCGGTTCGCACAGTCGCATCCATCGATCGCGGTCGACGTCACCATCGACCAGAGCGTCAATCTGCGCCGGCGCATGGACGACCGGGCGCTCGACATCACGCTGCTCACCAACTCCTACAAGACCAGCGCGATTGGCGCCGAAGTGCTGCTCACCGAGCCGATCGTCTGGGCCGGTGCCAAGGGCGGTTGCGCGCATCTGCGTGAGCCGCTGCCGGTCTCATTGTGGGAAGAGGGGTGTGCCTGGCGGGCAGGGGCATTGGAGGCGCTTGGCCGCGAGGGCCGCAACTACCGTATCGCCTATATGAGCGCACACACGGCCGGCCAGCGCGCCGCGATCATGGCGGATCTTGCAGTCGCGCCGCTGCCGAAATCGTTCCTCGGCAGCGACATGGTCGAGCTGTGCCCGAAGGACGGCATGCCTGACATCGGCACCTACAATCTGGCCATGGTGGTGACGCCGGACGCCAGCGCGCCGGTGAAGGCAGTCGCCGATCATATCCGCGCGACGTTTGAGATGTTCAGGGAAACTGGGAAGTTCTGACCCAAACTACGACCTGAGCGGCGCAACCAGATCGCGAGGGGTTCCGTCGCGGTCTGTCCTCTGCAGCGACAACTCTCCTGCCTTGGCATGGTAACTGTCAGTTTCGTTGGTCAAGAAGGCCACTATACTGTCCCGCGCGCGTCGCGCCTCCGGCATGTCGATCAACGGCCAGACATGGAACATGCCTTGCTCGTGGACGATCTCAATTTCGACGCCGGCCGCGCGCGCCTTTTCCGCGAAGATCAGATTGTCGGGGGTGAGCAGATCGCGTGAACCGGTCAGCAGCAGCGTTTTGGGCAGCACCGACAGGTCGCCGTAAACCGGGCTGATGCGCCAGTCGGTGGGATCTATGCCGGCGCTGTAAAGTCGGATCGCCTCGCGGCCGCCGGCAATGCCCAGCCACGGATCGTTGCGTTCGGCCTCATACATTTCTGGGTTGGCGAGCGACACGTCGAGACCGGGCGAAATCAGCACGTGGCGTGATGGCAAGGGCAGGCCATTTTGCGCAGCCATCATCGTCAGCACGACGGCCATGTTTCCGCCGGCGGAATCGCCCATGAAGATGATATCAGTCGCCCTGGTTTCGCCGAACATCTGGCGGTAGACGGCGCCGACCATGCCGAACATGGCGTGAAAGTCGTGTTCGGGAGCAATGGGATAGATCGGCACGGTGATACCGAACCCGAGGCGGTCGGCCATGTCGGCGATCAGCCGCCAATGATAGGGTGTGATTTCAAAGACATAAGCGCCGCCGTGCAGGTAGAGAATCCGCCTCCGCTCACCAGCCTGGGGAGCGATCTCGTAGACGGGAAAGCCGTTGATCGTGCGGGTTGTGATCTCCAGGCGTGACCGCAGCGACGCAGGCGGCTGATGGTTTTCCGTCTTGCGCGCATAGGCGATCCAGCGCTGCAGGTTCTCGGGGCTGGAAAACGCCTTCTTGCGGCTGTACCTGAGGACGAACGACACGACGTGGCTTTTGAGACTGGGCATGCAGATACACGGACTTCGGCTGAGCCGACTAAGAGAACCCCCGACTATTTCGAAGATTGTGTCGCCACCAAAAAAGTCAAGATTGATGCAATCTCAACACGGTCGTTTGATCCCAGCTGTCGACAAAGCGTCCGGCCATGAAGTCTCTGGCCTACCGGCGCAGCTCAACGCCGCGGCAGCAACGCGGCGCGCAGCCAATTGCTGGGTGCAGCCGGAGCCGCATTGCGGCTCCGGCGAATACCGAGCAGCTTGCATTTGTCGATGAATTTCATCCGCGCTGCATGCCTCATCCGACCGAAAGCTGCCTTTCGCTCGAACGCGGCGACACCGGCCAGCCAATGTCCTTTTGGATCTCAGGCGGCAAGCTGTTGAGGATGCGCAGCGACTTGCGCGCTTCGCGTGTTTTCTTGAAGGCCGCACCATAGCGGCCGAGGCTTTCGAACATCGACATCTTGATCTCCTTGAAGCGTTGCGGTGGCCGAAAACTGTTTCCGCCTGCCGTTCGATGCCGGTTAAATGCTCCGCCTATGTATCTGGCGGATTTCACGAAAACGCGTTTTCGTTTCCAGATCGGCGCGATCTGGAAACATTTGCATACAAATGAAAATGGAAGGTCTGACCGCCTAGCGGAGGCGAGTCATCCCCGCCCGCGCCGCGCGGCGTGGCCTTCGCGCGAACGCCGCCGCGGGGCAGCGTCGCCGGCAATGCCGTCTTCGCTCACCGTCTTGCGCGGCGGCAGTTTCACCGCCGCCGACAGCTTGGGAAACGGGTCGATCTTGTTCGGGAGCGCCATGGCATAAACGAAATGTTCCTGGAATTTCGGCTCTAGCGCCGTCTCGATCTTCTCGATCTTGCTAACGGTTTCCTCGATCTCGCGGCGATAGCCACGGTTCAACAGCGCCATGCGGGCGCCGGCGCCGGCCGCATTGCCAACGGCCGAGACCTTGTCGAGGTCGCAATCCGGAATCAGGCCCAGCACCATTGCGTATTTCGGGTCGATGAACGAGCCGAATGCGCCGGCGAAGTGGATGCGGTCGACATGATCGGTGTGCTGCTTTTCCATCAAAAGCTTGGCGCCGGCATAAAGGGCGGCCTTGGCAAGCTGGATAGCGCGCACATCAGTCTGGGTGATGGTGATCTTGGGCTCGCCTTCCTTCAGCACATAGGAGAAGGTGCGGCCATTGGCGACGACGCGAGGCGAGTGGCCGCTCAGCGATCCATCGACGACGCCGTCCTCGGAGATGATGCCGGCGAGATACATCTCGGCGACCACCTCGATGATGCCGGAGCCGCAAATACCGGTGACGCCGGTCGCCTGCACGCTGTCGAGGAAGCCCGGCTCGTCGGACCAGAGTTCCGAGCCGATGACGCGGTATTTCGGTTCCAGCGTTTCAGGATCGATGCGGACGCGCTCGATGGCACCCGGTGCGGCGCGCTGGCCACCGGAGATTTCCGCACCTTCGAAGGCCGGGCCAGTTGGCGATGAGGCCGCCACGACCCGGTGGCGATTGCCGAGCACGATCTCGGCATTGGTGCCGACATCGACGATCAGCATCATCTCGTCCTGGCGGTGCGGCCCTTCCGACAGCGTCACTGCGGCAGCGTCCGCGCCGACATGGCCGGCAATGCAAGGAAGCATATAGAGCCTGGCGCCCTGGTTGAGCTTCAAACCGATATCCGATGCCTTGATGTGCACGGCGCCGGAGACGGCTAGCGCGAAGGGGGCGCCGCCGAGCTCGGTCGGATCGATGCCGAGGAACAGATGGTGCATGATCGGATTGCCGACGAACACGGAATCCAGGATGTCGTTGCGTTGGACGTTGCCTTCGGTGCAGACTTTGTCCACAAGCCCCGAAATGGCCTCGCGCACGGCGACCGTCATACCTTCACGGCCGTCCGGGTTCATCATCACGTACGAGACACGGCTCATCAGATCCTCGCCGAAGCGGATCTGCGGATTGGATGTGCCCGACGAGGCGGCGACGCGGCCCGACAGCAACGACACCAGATGCATGGCGATCGTGGTCGAGCCGATATCGCAGGCAAGTCCGTACGCCTCGTTCTTGAGGCCGGGCCACAAAGCGATGGCCCGTGCGGTCTCGCTGTCGGTGTCCTTGTGGATGGCGGCGGTCGCGGTCCAGTTGCCTTTGCGCAAAATACCTTGCACCTGCGGCAACAGATGGAAGTCGAAATCGAGGCTCTTGAGGCCCCAGTCCTTCATCAGCGCGATCTTCAGACGGTCGAGGTCGCCGAGCGGCTTGTGCATGTCGGGTTCTTCGATCTCGACATAGCACATGCGGATTGCCGCATCGCGGGCGATGACCCTGGTGTCGGCGTCCTTGCGGATGGTCTGCGCGTTGATGACGGTGTCCTGCGGCACGTCGACGACGAGATCGCCGAGAATCTGCGCCGAGCAGGACAGCCGGCGGCGCTCGGGCAGGCCGCGTACGCGCTCGTAGCGCTCTTCCTTGGCGCCCTTGGGCGAGAGGTGATCGTTGGAGGAAACGATCTTGTGCTTGGCGAAATTGCCTTCCTGCACCTCGATCTGGCAACGCCCGCAAGTGGCACGCCCGCCGCACACGCTCTCGACATAGACACCGAGCTGGCGCGCGGCATCCAGAACCGGCGTGCCGACCGGAAACCGCCCGCGCTTGCCCGACGGCATGAACAGCACGAGCGGATCGGTGATGTTGACGGGAGAGTTCATACGTTCCAGACTTTACTTTCTACGCAGCTCGGGTCTTGGCCACGGCAGCGATGCCGCTATGTCTCGGTTCCTCCCCAGTCCTAGGCCCCATATCGTGTCGGCCAAGACCTGGCTCAACCCCGCGCCATACGCGCTTCGCGGCCGCCGCGCCTGCGTCCGCCATTGCCATTGCCATCGCCCGGCGCGTTGACCTGCGTCCGGGCGGCAACGGCCTGGCCGCCTTCAGCAGGCTTGTAGTCCTTGTAGGTCCTGATCCAGTTGGTGCAGTTCTCGTCGGTGCCGTTCAGCACGTTGGCGCCGCGCACCGCTTCCATTTCCTGCGGCCGCACCGGGTTCATGATCGCCGAGGTCATGCCGGCGCCGATCACCATCGGGATGAAGGCGGCGTTGATGCCATGACGGTGCGGCAGGCCGAACGAGATGTTGGAGAGGCCGCAGGTGGTGTTGACCTTGAGCTCCTCGCGCAGCCGGCGTAGCAGGGCAAATACCTGGCGGCCGGCATCGCCCAGCGCGCCGATCGGCATGACCAGCGGGTCGACGACCACATCATGCGCCGGAATGCCGAAGTCGGCACAGCGCTGAACGATCTTCTTGGCGACGGCGAAGCGCACATCGGGGTCCATCGAAATACCGGTCTCGTCGTTGGAAATGGCGACGACGGGAACGTTGTATTTCTTGATCAACGGCAGGATGGCTTCGAGCTTTTCCTCCTCGCCGGTGACGGAATTGACCAGCGGCCGGCCCTTGGCGACCTTCAGCGCCGCTTCGATTGCCGCAGTCACGGAGGAGTCGATCGACAACGGCAGGTCGACCAGGCCTTGCACGATCTCCAGCGTCTGCACCAGCAGCGCCGGCTCGGTGGCGTTGGGATCGACTGCAGTGACGCCGGCATTGACGTCGAGCATGGTCGCCCCACAGGCGGCCTGCTCCAGCGCATCCTTGATGACGGTCTCAAAATTGCCGGCGATCATTTCGGCGGCCAGTTTCTTACGGCCGGTCGGGTTGATGCGCTCGCCGATCACGCAGAAGGGCTGATCGAAGCCGATGATGATTTCTCGTGTCGCCGAGGCGACGATGGTCCGGGTCATGAAATCTCTCCATCGTGATATAAAGAGTTCTTTATATCGTTATCTGTTTCTGATCAAGCGAATGCTGACGATTCGCGCTGTCAATGCGCGGTCTTGACCATGTCGACCTGGGTTTCAGTGAGGTCGTCATGCAGTATGTGGTCGAGCCGGTCGGCAACGAGCTGGTCGTCGCGGCGGATTTCGCGTTTCCACGGCCGGCGACCCTTCAGCACGCCGGATTCGTCGACGATCTCGGCGACGTATTCTTCCTGGCGGTAGGCCATCACATGGACGCCGGATACACCGGGAATTTCCTTCACCTCATTGATGATGTCGATGCAGAGCTGCTTGCCTTCCTTCTTCTGATCCTGGGCGCCTTCCAGGCGCTTGACGATCTGATCGGGAATGTGAATGCCCGGTACGTTGGAGCGGATCCATTTGGCCGTCTTGGCCGAGGCCAGCGGCCCGACGCCGCACAGGATGAAACATTTCTCGGTATAGCCGAGATCGCGGACCTTCTGCATGTAGGTGCGGAACATCGGTACGTCGAAGCAGTACTGGCTCTGCACGAACTGTGCCCCGGCGGCGATCTTCTTGCCCAGCCGATAGGGCCGGAAATCGATCGGCGGCGCGAACGGGTTGATGGCCGCGCCAAGGAAAAGCTGCGGCGGCGTCGTGAGTTTTCGGCCGGACAGGAATTTGCCGTTATCGCGCATAACGCGGCAGGTTTCGAGCAGCGACATGCAGTCGAGATCGAACACCGGCTTGGCGCCGGGCTGGTCGCCGGCCTGCACGCCGTCGCCGGTCAGGCACAGCATGTTGGCGACGCCCATCGCAGCACCCCCAAGCACGTCGCCCTGGATGGCGATGCGGTTCCGGTCGCGGCAGGCGATCTGCATGATCGGGGCATAGCCCATGCGGGTCAGCAGCGCGCAGATGCCGACCGACGACATGTGGCAGTTGGCGCCGGAAGCGTCGACGGCATTGATGGCGTCGACCCAACCGTCGAAAATCCTGGCGCGGTTGTAGACGTCTTCCGGATCGGCGCTGTCAGGCGGATTGAGCTCGGTCGTCACTGCGAACTCGCCGCGCCTGAGGACGCGTTCCAGCCGGCCACGCGAGGTGTGGCCGGGCAGGGGATCGAGCGGCAAATGGATGCCGGCCGGATTCTCGTCTGGCTGACGGCCGATCATGCCGACGCTCCGGTCTTCGTAGTATTCCGGGCCGCATTGCGGGCGGCCGCGGCCTGCGCGGTGACCCGCAGCCACGCGGAGGTTTCGCGCAAGGACTGATCCACCGGCTTCTGCACTTCCAAAATCTTGTCGCCATGCACCATGTTCCGCGAACCTTCCCAAGCTTTGACCCAGACGCAAGGCATGTCAGGCTCGACCTCGCAATTGCCGTTGGCGCGGACACCGCCGCAAGGGCCGTTGCGCAATTGCTTGGGGCAGTTCATTGGGCACGACATGCCGGTCGAGGAAAGGATGCACTGGCCGCACATGCGGCAGTCGAACATGAAACCCTTGACGCGCTTTTCGACGAATTTCACAGGCCCTTCGACACGGCTGTAGCCGATGCCCTTCCACAGCGGATGGAGGAGCAGGAACATGTCGGCGAATTTGCCATAGAACCATTCGAGCAGCCGCGAATGCCGCACAGACCAAAGGCGCACCGCGAAAGAGCGCTGCACACGCCGCTGTGGCGACACGTCGGCCGGCTTGTAGTCGGATTTCGGCGCCGCCTTCTTGACGATGGTCGCCTGGGTCACGCCGGCTTGAGCCGTCGTCGCCGGCATTGATTGGGGATCAGACATTTTCTTTGCCCCCCGCCTTGACCAGAGCGACCAGCCGCTCACGGTCGTATTTCGCATCAAGTTCCTGAAGAGCCTTCTCGGCCTCGGCTTCAAGATCGTCACTGACCGGGAGGGGTTCTGCCTTGCGCCATTCGGCAAGATAGTCGTCGGTGCCGCCAGCGCCGGTGCGCATGGCGCACATGTCGATCGCCTCGGTGAAGCGCAGCGGCAGTTCGCGCTTGGCGTTCTGCCGGCCCTTCTTGACGATGACCTGGGCGGGGATGTCGCGCCAGTAGACGACGATCAGATCGGCCATAATTTCCTGCTCCTGCAGAGCGCCGTGCGTCCAATCGGACGCACAAACGATGCTCTACCATTTAACTCCGCTGCATCGTGCTCTCCGAAGATCGATTCCGATCTTTTGGCCAATGCAGTGGTTTCGAGCATTGCCGGAAGCGCTGTTGGGCTGCTTGTTATGGGACGACGCGGGGGCCTTCAAAAGCGACGCAATCGACGGCCGCGGTTGAAAGCGGAGTTTCTTCCAGCACTGGTCAGCCGGCGCGGCCATCGTAGCTGCCGACCAGCTTCCTGTGGAAGCGCACGTAACCTCGTTCGGTCGTGCGTAAATGCTCCGCGACGATGTCATGGAAGCGCGGCAGGCGGTGGAAGGGAACGGCCGGATAGGAATGGTGCTCGGAATGGTACGGCATGTTCCAAGCCACGAAGCGCACCAGCCTTGTGGTGAAGGTGGTGCGGGTGTTCTCGAGCATGTTGGCGACATGCGGGCACAACGCGTGCTCGGCCAGCAGGTAGGCACGCAAAAACGGCTGTCCGACCAGCACCGGCAAGATCCAGACCCACAACAGCAGCGCCGACTGCGCGGCGAGCGATGCGGCCAGCAATGCCGCATGGCCGATCAGGAACAGCCGTGCTTCGGCAACCACCTTGCCGCGGCCCTTTTCCGGCACAAAGCCGTCGCGGTTGCGGCCCGCCGCATTGGTTGCGATCACACGGCCCATGGCGATCCAATAGGGGCCGCCTGACAGATAGCGCAGATATTGGCTGATGGTCTCCGGCTTCGGGGCCATCAGTTCGGGGTCGTTGTCCGGGTCGTGCGTATGGCGGTGATGGGCGAAATGGAAATAGCGGAACCATTCCGGCGGCAGCAGGATCAGGAAGCCGGCCACGGCGGCAACAGCGCGATTGAGCCACGCCGTCCTGAACGCCGTTTCATGGATGGTCTCGTGCAACAGCGTGAAGAAGAAGACGATCAGGATTCCCTGCGGCAAGACGAGCAGCGGCCAGAACGGGATGCGGGCGGCGATCAGCGCGCCTAGCAGGATAACCAGCCCGGCATGGACCGCCAGCCGGACAATGCCTGGCCGGTCAACCCTGGCGGTGAGGTCGCGACGGTCCTCGACCGAAAGGCCGGCAATGATGGTGCGGTGGTCGATGTCGCTCATGATGCAATGTTAGTGGCGGGTGGCTGTCCGGTAAATCGGCGCGTCACCAGACGCCGTTCCTTATCCCCGTCCAGAGATAAAACCATACCGTCGGATGATACCATTGTTTCGAAGGCAGGCCGGGATCCACCGTGCCGACCTTGCCGGCCAGCGCATCCCTGACCGCTTCGACGCAGATGTCGCGCGAGAAGGCCGCCTGCCGCAACGCGTAGCTTGAAATTGTGTCGCCCGGCTGCGGTTTGCCACGCGTCTGCCGCAGCACGCCGCCAGTGTCGACGCCGGCGTCGACCAGATGTACGGTGGTGCCGAAGTTCTCCGCATCGCCTGAAGCCAGCGCCCAGTAGCCGCCGTTCATGCCGCGATATTTCGGGGCGATGCCGGCGTGGTAGTTGAGGACCGGGCAAGGGATTTTCGCCAGCGTCTGCCGCGACAGCAAGCGGCAGCCGGCGAGCAGCACCACACCCGGCTGGATTTCCGCGATCGCCTGCAGGCACTCCGGCGCGTTGGCCGACGAGACATAAATGATCTTTTGCCCAGGCTTCGGTTCGGTTTGCAGCTTCTGCCCGGCGGCAAGCCGTGCTGCGTGGCCGGCGAAGAAGCGCTTGCCGAGGCGCGTCAGCACCATCGTGCCGAGTTGACCGATGGCCGAGGTCCAGCCTTGCCGCCGCGCCCGCGCGAGAAGCAATTGCTTTTTGGATTCAGGAGCTTCGAGGATGACGCTGACCGGGCCGAGTTGATCGGCGACGGCGTTGACGATCGCCCAGATATGCGGGCCGCCTTCGGTGACGACGACGATCGGCCGTTGGTTTGTTTTCGACAGTGCCATGCTCTGCGACCCCCCCGCAAAGAACCTGTTCTTTGCGCGCGAATGCTAGGCTGACCGGGTTAACCCCTGGTGATCGGGGCTCAGCGCTTGAATTCGAGGATATCGAGCTTCGATTCGTAATAGGGCGCCGGGAACTCGATGCGCCATTCACTGGCGCTGTTGCGGAAGGCATAGCCGACCTGATCGCTTTCCGGGCCGCTGCCGTAGGGCTTTGCCGGATCGTCGTTGACGTGGAAGGAACCGAGATAGATCGCGCGTTTCTCGCCATCGTCGAAGAAGCGGCCCTTGGTGCGCTGCGAGCCGGTGATCTTTTCCAGTCTCCAGCCGGAGCCGTCGTCACTCACCTTGCATTTGAACCAGCCATAGATGACGAGCGGGCTCAATCCGCCGGCCTTGATGGTGCGGCATTGCCATTTGCCGGTCAGGTCCCTGTCAGAGAAGGGAACCAGCGGCTTTGCCAGCAAAGCGTCGAGCTGCTTGACCTCGGCGGGATCGCCGGCCTTCGCCTCGTCAAGCGCTGCCTTGCGCGTCTCGCCATATTTGTTGAGCCGCGCCTTGTCGGCAGCCGTTATCAGCTTCTGCACCTCGCCATCGGCCAACGCGGGCATGGTCAAGCAGAGGACAGTTGCTGCGGCAAACATGAGGCGAGCGATCATCGGTGGCGTTTCCCTTTTGTTGGCTGGAGCAGGCTGTTTTCTTGTCTGGCGCATACCTTAATGTTTCGCCGCGTTCTGTCATCCGTGCCTGAGCATCGACAGCAGAAACGAGGTGCAAAAGAATGCGGATCTTGCTGACGGGATCGTCCGGTTGGCTGGGCAGCGCCTTGGCGCCGCGCCTGCGGGCTCTTGGTCATGACGTCACCGGCCTCGATCCCGTCCCATCCTCGGAAACGCGAATCGTCGGCTCAGTCGCCGATCGCGACCTGGTCATGAGGGCGGTCGAGGAGAACCGCATCGAGGCCATCATCCATAGCGGCGCGCTGCACAAGCCTGACATCGAACGTCATCGCAACGAGGATTTCGTCGAGACGAATGTGCGCGGCACGCTCAACCTGCTCGATGCGGCAGCAGCTTTTGGCGTTCAGCGCTTCGTGTTTACGTCGACGACATCGCTGATGATTTCCGAGTCCATACGCACCGGCTTCACCGGCGGGGCGCGCAAGGCGGCATGGCTGACGGAAGACATGTCGCCTGAACCGCGCAACATCTATGGCGTCACCAAGCTTTCAGCCGAACAGCTCTGCCGGCTCTATCATTTGCAGTTCGGCCTGCCGGTGATCGTGTTGCGCACCGCCCGGTTTTTTCCCGAGGCGGACGACATGGCGCACGTGATCGAACAGTCGGATGCCAACACCAAGGCCAATGAGCTGTTGTTCCGCCGGCTGACGGTGGAGGACGCAGCCGACGCCCACATCGCTGCCCTGGAGAAAGCGCCGCAATTGGGCTTCGACACTTTCATCATCTCGGCACCGACGCCTTTCCAGCCCGAAGATTGCGCGGCCTTGATCGCCGACGCGCCGTCGGTCGTCGCGCGCTATTTTCCGGATTATCCGGCACTCTACACGAAGAAAGGCTGGACGATGTTTTCGTCGATCGACCGGGTCTACGATGCGTCGCGGGCGAGGAAGCGGCTGGGTTTCGTCTGCAAGACGAGCTTTGCCGATGTGCTTGCCGCCCTGGCGATCGAATAGAAGCGCGGCTATCATCGCAAAACGTTTGCGCGGGGAGGTGCATGTTGGGGGTGACGATCCATTTTGAGGGACAGCTGCGCGAAGACGAGCACTACGCTGTGCTATTGCGGGAAGTGGAGGCGTTTGCTGTCACTCGAGGCTGGCCGTTTCGGAAAATAGACGAAGCCGAAATGGTTCTCCATCGGGTCGTTGATGAACGCAGCGTGGACTATCTCGGCCCGGTTATAGGAATAGAGCTTCTGCCGCATCCCAAGTCGGAGCCCCTTCGGTTCGAGTTCGACAGGCACCTCTTCATGCAGCAATTTTGTAAGACCCAGTTTGCCGGGTCGGACGCGCATATCGAAATCATCGAGCTGCTCCGCAAAGTTGCTCCTCTTTTCGACAAGCTCGATGTCTTTGATGAAGGCGAGTACTGGGAACTGGGCGACTCCTCAATTCTGCAAGTCAACCTCGACACCGTCGAAGCCCTGATTGCAGAGGCGTTGCGCAAGGATCCAACTGCAAGGGGACCGATCCGGTTAGAAAACGGCCGCGTTGTCGATTTCGTGTCGGATCCGCAACCGGCGAGCAAATAATCCGAAGCGGGGCGTCTAACGGACGTCCTCCGGATGTGAGGCCACCCGCTTAAGTTCGCCCGTCAGGTCACCATAGCCGGTCGAGCGCCGCTCATAAGCGAGGCCGAGCATTTTCGCCGCCTTTTCGGCGACCTTGTCGAGTTCCGGGTCGTCGGTCTGGGCGATATAGATCAGCTTCTCGTAATTGCCGAAATAGTCCTTGATCAGCTCCGGGTGCTTGTCCAGACCGAGCGGCTTCATGAAGAAGGCATCGAATTGCCGGCAGAGGAAATCGGTCATGTAGAACGACATCATGTCGTCATCGGCGACCTTCGCATAGGCATCCATGCCCTGGTAGAAGGCAAAGCAATGCGGCCCGGCCATACGCTCGACGCCGTGCTTCTCGCAGATCCGGTCGAGCAGGCCACCCGTGCCGCAATCGGCATAGCCGACGAATATGTGTCTGTAGCCGTCGGTCTTGGCCTTCTCGATAGCCTTGTCCATGGCCGGCGCGATGCGGTCCGGATAGAAATGGAACTCCGCCGGCAAGCAGGTCAGGTCGAGATGGTCGAGCCCGAGCTGCTCCTTGACCGCCAAAACTTCGCGCGCAATCATCCCGCAGGCGATGACGAGCAGCCTGTCGCCTTGATCGGATTGTTGTTTTCGCGCGGTAGTCATGGAACCAGTCTAATCCATCTTCGTTGCTGTCCAGCGAATTTATATCCTGAGGGAGACACCATTCATGAAATTGTTCCGCGTCGCGCCAATCGCTATTCTCGCCTGCGCCTTGGCTGTTTCGGCCTGCGCCAACACGGTGCGCGGCGTCGGTAAGGATATCAAATCCACTGCGAAGGCTGTTGACGATACCGTCAAGAAACCCTGATCCGCACGGCTCTAAATATTTGGGAATAAAAAAGCCGCACTGCAAGGCGCGGCTTTTCTCGTCGGTGCCGGACTTATTGGCTCAGGCCGAAGCGCGGACGTTGTGCTTGCGCTTCATGAAGTCCTTGGCGGTCTCGACCGCCACCGCGGCGTCGCGGCAATAGGCGTCGGCGCCGACGGCTTTGCCGAATTCCTCGTTGAGCGGTGCGCCGCCGACCAGCACGACATAGTCATCGCGAATGCCCTTTTCCTTCATCGTATCGATGACGACTTTCATGTAAGGCATGGTCGTCGTCAGCAGCGCCGACATGCCGATGATGTCGGGCTGGTGCTTTTCGATGGCATCGAGATATTTTTCGACCGCATTGTTGATGCCGAGGTCAATGACATCGAAGCCGGCGCCTTCCATCATCATGCCGACCAGATTCTTGCCGATGTCATGGATGTCGCCCTTGACGGTGCCGATCACCATCTTACCCTGCTTCGGCGCGCCGGTGGCGACAAGCAGCGGACGCAGGATGAACATGCCGGCCTTCATCGCGTTGGCCGACAGCAGCACTTCGGGAACGAACAGGATGCCGTCGCGGAAGTCCTCGCCGACGATGCGCATGCCCTCGACCAGAGCCTCGGTTAACACCTTGTAAGGCGCCCAGCCGCGCTCGAGAAGGATATTGGTGCCTTCCTCGATTTCTTCCTTCAACCCGTCATAAAGATCGTCGTGCATCTGCTGCACCAACTCGTCGTCGGAGAGTTCCGAAAGGATGATCTCGTCGTCGGCCATTTTTTCTCAGGCTCCTTGCCGGCTACAACTGTTGCGGCAGCTTAAAAATATCGCGTCAATACCTAACCCGCACGGGCCGGTTGTCCATAGCTGATTTGCGACTTCCCGCAAAACGAAAGCGACCGTAAATCTCTTGGAATTCTTGTCGATTTTGCGACAGGCGTTGGCGCTGGCGGGCCGTTTCGAATAGGGTGCATGGCTACGATCCGGCCAGAGACCGCAATATGCGGCCGCAAACGGATTTCAGGCCGGTGCAAGAGCCCGGCCGGAGTAAATCAGGCCAGAACGAAAGCCAGGGAAGAACGATTATGAGTGAGAACGCGCCGGTCGATCAGGAAGCGTCAAACGCACGGCGCGGGCGCGCTGCCAGCGGTGGCGCCGCAGCCCGACGGGCTGCACGTTCGGGCGGCGGCCCCGGCACACAGCTCACCTATATCAAGCGCAAGATCAACGTCTATGAAGTGCTGGACGAGGAAGGGCTGGCGCTGATCGAAAAGAACACCGACACGGTGCTGGAGGAGATCGGCATCATCTTCCGCGACGACGCCGAGGCGCTGCAGCTTTGGAAAGAGGCGGGCGCCGACGTCAAGGGCGAGCGGGTGCATTTCCCCAAGGGCCTCTGCCGCTCGCTGTTGAAGACCGCTCCGTCCGTCTATACCCAGCACGCCCGCAACGGCGAGCGCTCGGTGCAGATCGGCGGCAACGCGACAGTGTTCGCGCCGGTCTATGGACCGCCCTTCGTGCGCGATCTCGACGGCGTCAGGCGCTATGCGACGATCGAGGATTTCCGGAATTTCGTGAAACTCGCCTATATGGCGCCGTCGATCCATCATTCGGGCGGCACGGTTTGCGAGCCGGTCGACGTGCCGGTCAACAAACGGCATCTCGACATGGTCTACAGCCATATCAAATATTCGGACAAGCCGTTCATGGGCTCGGTGACCGCGCCCGAGCGCGCTGAAGATACGGTGGCGATGGCCAAGATCGTGTTTGGTGACGATTTCGTCGAGAACAACACGGTGCTGACCAGCCTGATCAATGCCAACTCGCCGATGGTCTTCGACGAGACCATGCTGGGAGCGCTGAAGGTCTATTCGCGCCACAATCAGGCCTGCATCGTCACGCCGTTCATCCTTGCCGGTGCGATGAGCCCGGTGACGGTCGCCGGCACGCTGACCCAGGTTTTGGCCGAGGTTCTGGCCGGGGCGTCGTTCACACAGCTGATCCGGCCGGGTGCGCCGGTGCTGTTCGGCACCTTCGCCTCGTCGATCTCAATGCAGTCTGGCGCGCCGACCTTCGGCACGCCGGAGCCGTCGCTTGTCTCGTATGGCGCCGCACAGCTTGCCCGTCGGCTCGGCCTGCCGTTTCGCACCGGCGGTTCGCTCTGTGCTTCAAAAATCCCCGATGCGCAGGCCGCCTACGAGAGCGCCAACACGCTCAACTCGACGATCCTCGCCGGCACCAACTTCGTGCTGCATTCGGCCGGCTGGCTCGAGGGCGGTCTCGCCTCCTGCTACGAAAAATTCATGATGGACATCGACCAGCTCGGCATGACGCAGAAGTTCTCCGAGGGTGTCGACCTGTCGGAAAACGGCCAGGCGATGGATGCCATCCGCCAGGTCGGCCCAGGCAGCCACTATCTCGGCTGCGATCACACCCAGGCCAATTTCCAGACCGCGTTCTACCGCTCCAACATCGCCGATAACAATTCCTACGAGCAGTGGCTGGCCGAAGGCGAAAAAACCGCGCCGCAGCGCGCCAACGAGCTCGCGCGCCGCTGGCTCGAAAGCTACGAGGCGCCGTATCTCGATCCGGGCATCGACGATGGGCTGAAGGACTTCATCGCCAGGAAGAAGTCGTCGATGGCCGACGCCTTCACCTGAAAGGAGCCCGAATCAGGCGGGGCTAAAGTCGCCAACATCATCCACAAGGAAGTCTGGCGGAGTGCCTTCTCCGACCCGGACAAGAAGGGGTGATCCCGAGCGCGGCATGACTGAAACCATCGCGGCAGCGCTTTCCGCCTCCGGCCTCATGCTTCGCGGCGGCTTCAATTTTGCAGGTGGTGAAGAAACACCCTCCGGTCTCTCCGGCGTCGCCGCCAAATCCGTGCTGCTGGTGGGGCAGGCGGGTGCCGCACCTTGGCCGCACTTCCTGCGCTGGTTGGAGAAACAGTCACAGCCGATCGACGATCCGCTCGACAGATGGTCGCGCGAAGTGATCGGCGCGGTGGCCGGAAAATTCGGGGCGCGCGCCGTGTCACCGTCCGACAGGCCTTATCTGCCGTTCCAGCAATGGGCGATGCGTGCGGAGGGGCTGAAGCCGTCGCCGCTCGGCATTCTCATGCATCCGAAATACGGGCTCTGGCATGCCTATCGCGGCGCGCTGCTGTTCGAAAATGAGATTGCGCTCCAAGAACCCCACGACGTGATTCACCTTTGCGATACATGTTTGGAAAAACCTTGCCTGAAATCCTGTCCGGTCGAGGCTTATTCTGCGAATGGTTTTGCACATGAAACCTGTCTGGCCCATGTGCGCGGGCAAAACGGCGCGCCCTGCCGGACCGGCGGCTGCCTCGAACGCAACGCCTGTCCTTACGCTACCGATTATCGCTATCCGGCCGAGGTTCAGGCCTTTCACATGGCAGCATTCGCGCGTCTGTAGCGTCGCCGAATGCCGCACGAAATCTTGAAGCAGATCGCCTCATTACAGCTTGCCGCGACGGTCACCGCGGGTATCTATCGCACGTCAGATCAACGGAGCGGATGATGGCCACGCAAGCGATGCAGATCAAGACAAGCGACGGCATTGCCAAGGCCCGGCTGTACCGTTCGGCGGCCCCAGCCAAGGCAGCGATCATCCTCTACATGGACGTTTTCGGTCCGCGACCGGCGCTTGATCAGATGGCGGAGCGGCTTACGGGCGAGGGCTATGCGGTGCTTGTGCCGGACCTTTTTTACCGCAATGCGCCCTACGGTCCGTTCGATCCCAAGACTGCGTTCGGCGACGAGAGGAGCAAGGCCGCCATCACAGGTCTCCTGGGCGGCACGACCCAGGAGATGACGATCCGCGACAGCGGCGCTTTCCTCGATGTGCTCGCTGCCCAGGGCCTAACCGGGCCGGTCGGCATTGTCGGCTATTGCATGGGCGGAGCGCGGGCGCTGAACGCGGCGGCCAGCTATCCCGATCGCATCGCCGCCGCGGCCACTTTTCACGGCGGCAATCTGGCTGGTGACGCAGCCGACAGTCCGCATCGGAAGGCCGCCTCGGTCAAGGCAAGGGTCTATATCGGCACTGCCGGTGTGGACCGCAGCTTTCCGCCGGAGCAATCGGCGCGGCTGGCCGAAACACTGCGCGCCGCCGAGGTCGATCATGTCATAGAGAACTATGCCGGCATGGCGCATGGCTGGTGCATGCCGGACCATAGTGCCTTCGATGCAGCCGGCGCCGAACGCCACTGGAAGCGGCTGACGACGCTGTTTGCGGAGACGCTCGGCCAAGGCACGCCAACCATTACGACGTGACCGCCCGCCAAAAAATTCTTTCCATCGCCCCAAGGAACCGCCATTAGCCTTCGTCCAACAGGCAAATGATGGCGATGATGCTGGACGAAAGCGAAGCCTCCGACGCCGAACTGATCGGACGGGCGAAGGGCGGAGACCGGGGTGCTTTCGGCAAGTTGCTCGAAAGGCACTATGGTTTCGTCTATCGCGCCGCCTATCGTTGGTGCGGGAAAAAGGCCGACGCCGAGGACATCGCCCAGGAAGTCTGCGTCCGGCTCGGGCGGGCGATCCGCGACTATCACGGCAGCGGTGCCTTCACGACGTGGCTCTACACCATGACGCTGAATGCGGCGCGCGACATGATGCGCAAGACCGCCCGCGAGACGGTCAAGACCGAGGCCTATGGCGCCTATGCGCTGATTTCGGGGGAAATCTCGGCTGAGCCGGAAGACCCGGCCGAGACGCTCTGGGCAGCGGTGCGCAAGCTGCCGGACAAGCAGCGCGATGCGGTGCTGCTGGTTTATGGCGAAGGGCTGAGCCACGCCGCCGCCGCCGAGGCGATGGCGATCTCGGAGACGACGGTTTCCTGGCACATCCATGAAGCGAAGAAACGGCTGAAGACGCTGATGCGTTCAGCCGGGGAAGTGTGACCATGGTCGACGACAACGAACTGAACAGACTGCGCGACATCGCAGCACCGGCGCCGGACGCGGACGCAAAGGCGCGTGCCCTCCAGGCCGCGCTGCGCGCCTATGACATGGAAGAAAAAACTTTGCCGGGCGCCCAAGGATCGGTGAGCGGGCTTCGTCTCACAGAGCGAGCACAAAGGCTCTGGAGCGAAATCATGCAAAAGAAACTCTTCGCCACGCCGGCCATTGCCGGGCTCGTTGCCCTGCCGATCGCCGGATACGCTACCATTTATATGCTGGGGGAATCCAAATTCGGCGGGCCCGAATTCGGCGGGGATAAGATCACCGAAACGCTGGCTGACAAACCGGCGACCGTCAAACCGCCGGTCGTTGCCGAAGCGGACAAGCAGAAGAAGGCGGACGCCGACAGTGAAAGCCGCGACACCGGCGAGGCGCTTGTGGCGCCGACATCGCCGCCGAAGGCGGAATCGACCGCGGTCGGCGGGCTGACGCAGCAGGATGTGCTCAGCCGCAATGCACCCGAACCGGCGCAGAGCGGCGAGTTCGCGTTGGATGGGGGTGCAAGCTCCGCGGCTCCGGCAGTCGATGGCGGCGCGCGGGTCGGACGCGTGCCTGGCACGGTTGCCGAGCCCAAGCTGATGGCACAGCAGCCCGCCGCTGCGCCGGCCGACCAGATGCTGCCGCAAGAGGAAAACCGCGACCGCGTCGAGAATTTCAAGACCAACCCGGTGCATGCCGCACTTGAAGACCCGGTCTCGACCTTCTCGATCGATGTCGACACCGCTTCCTATTCCTTCGTCCGGCGCTCGCTGAAGGAAGGCTTTATCCCGCAGGCCGACACGGTTCGCGTCGAGGAGATGATCAACTACTTCCCTTATGCCTGGAAGGGACCGGACTCCGCCTCGACGCCGTTCCACTCGACCGTCAGCGTCATGCCGACGCCGTGGAACGAGCACACCAGGCTGATGCATGTCGCAATCAAGGGTTTCGACGTGAAGCCGGCCGAGCAGCCCAGGGCCAATCTGGTCTTCCTGATCGATGTGTCGGGCTCGATGAACGAGCAGGACAAGCTGCCGCTCCTGCAGTCGGCCTTCCGGCTGCTTGTCAACAAGCTGAGACCTGACGACACCGTCTCGATCGTCACCTATGCGGGCGATGCCGGTACCGTGCTGGAACCCACCAAGGCTTCGGAAAAGGACAAGATCCTCGCTGCCATCGACAATCTGACATCCGGCGGCTCGACGGCAGGCGAGGCCGGCATCAAGGAAGCCTACAGGCTGGCGCAGAAATCCTTCGTCAAGGACGGCATCAATCGGGTGATGCTCGCCACCGATGGCGACTTCAATGTCGGCCAGACCGACGACGACGACCTGAAGCGGCTGATCGAAAAGGAGCGCAAGACAGGCGTATTCCTGTCGGTGTTCGGCTTCGGCCGCGACAATCTGAACGACCAGATGATGCAGACCATCGCCCAGAACGGCAATGGCACTGCTGCCTACATCGATACGTTGGCGGAGGCCGAGAAGGTGCTGGTCGAGGATGCCTCCTCGACACTGTTCACCATCGCCAAGGACGTGAAGATCCAGGTCGAGTTCAACCCGAACAAGGTCTCGGAGTACCGGCTGATTGGCTACGAAACCCGCGCCTTGAACCGAGAGGATTTCAACAATGACCGGGTCGATGCCGGCGAGATCGGCTCAGGTCATTCAGTCACCGCGATCTACGAGATCACGCCTAAGGGCAGCGGCGGCGAACAGATCGACCAGCTGCGCTACGGCCAGGCCTCGGTGAACAATGGCGGTGTCGCCAATGCCGACGAATATGCTTTCGTCAAGATCCGTTACAAGCTGCCGAACGAGGACACCTCGAAGCTGATCACCACGCCGGTAACGTCAACCAACGAGGTGGCGTCGTTCGACCAGGCCAGCACCGACCAGCGTTTCTCCGTTGCCGTTGCTGCCTTCGGCCAGAAGCTGCGCGACGAGGATGCGACCGCGAAGTTCGGCTACGACAAGATCATGCAGATTGCCACCGCCGCCAGAGGAGCCGACCCGTTTGGATACCGGTCCGAGTTCCTCTCGCTTGTGCGCCTTGCCTCGGCGCTCGGCGGTAACCGGTAGTGGCAATGACGGCCGGTTTCTTCAGATGGGATCGTTCTGATAGGGGGAGCCGGCCTACGGGCGGGTGAGGCAGGCCGGCGAGGGAAACCTTGCCGGCCTTTTTTCGCGGCCGCACTGCTTCGCGCGGACCATGTCGCAGACGAAAGCGTCAGGCGCGTCCGCGGCGCCGCTCGCGGCGGGCTTCGCTGGTCTCGGCGACGTTGACCGTAGCCTGCTTGTTGCGCATCGGGCCGATGCGTTCGACGATCTGCTCGACGGTCGGGCGATCCGACTTGGTGTGCGCATCGAGCGCCTTGCGCATGGCGGCGAGGTGCTGGAACGAGGTGCCGCAGCAGCCGCCGACGATTTTGGCGCCGGCATCGACGGCGAGGCGCACATAGTCGGCCATCAGCTCGGGTGTGCCGGAATAGTAGATCTCGGCACCGCGAAATTCGGGAATGCCGCAATTGCCCTTGACGATCACCGTTGCTTCCGGCTTCGCCTCGGTCATGTCGAGCAGCGAAGCGAGAATGTCGGAGGCGCCGACACCGCAATTGGCGCCGACACCGAGCGGTGTCTGCGACAGGCCGTCGACGACGCCGTGGATGTCCTTCGGCAGCAGTCCCATCATGGTGCGGCCGGCGGTGTCGAAGGAGCCGGTATAGGTATAGGGCAGGCCGACGCGGATGGCGGCTTCGGCGGCGGCGCGGATTTCGTCAGGCGCCGACATGGTTTCGATCCAGGCGACTTCGGCGCCGCCGGCCTTCAGCCCCTCAATCTGCTCGGCAAAGGCTTCGACCGCCTCGTCATAGGTCATGGCGCCGAGCGGCACCAGCAGCTCGCCGGTCGGGCCAACGGAGCCGGCCACGATCACCTTGCGGCCAGCGTTGCCGGCGACGGCGCTTGCGATCTCGGCCGCGCGCTTGTTCAGCGCATAGACGCGGTCCTGCGCGTGGTGCAGCTTGAGCCGATGGCGGGTGCCGCCAAAAGAGTTGGTCAGGATGATGTCGGCGCCGGCATCGACAAAGTTCTGGTGCAGGCTGGTGATGGTGTCGGGCGCGGTCTCGTTCAAGAGCTCGGGAGCCTCTCCGGCCTCAAGGCCCATGGCGAACAGATTGGTGCCGGTGGCGCCATCGGCGAGCAGGACGCCCTTTTCGGCAAGCAGAGCGTCGATCGGATTGGTCATGTGAAATACGCCTTCCCGGAAGAATAACTGAGATAAGGATATAAAGAATTCTTTATGTGCCGTCAATGTCGGCACGTAGAGCAACCGGTCAAAATTGCATCTCCGCCAGCTTTCGTGTGAAGCTGGCCGCTTCATGCGCGTTGACGTCCGCGGCACGGATCAGATTGTCGAAATGGCTGGTCAGGGTGCGGATCGGCTGCGTGGCGTTCAGCACCAGATACATGTCGCCGACGTAAATGGCGGCGCGATAGGGCCCGAAGATGGTGTAGGGGATCGAATAGCGCATCCGCCCGTCATAGAGAAACAGGCGGAAGGTGGGATAGAGGTCGTCGAGCAGCGTCGCCATATGGAGGAGCTGCTGGTGGCGGTCGGCCTTCGGGAAGCGGTCCCACACGCCCAGCCCACGCGCGAAGATCTCCAGCGTGTGGCGCGGCATACAGACTTCCATGTCGGTTTCGGGCCGTCGGTTGTAGTCGATGCGGTACTGCGTTTCGCCGGCCTGTGCCTCGCGGCTCTTGTTGGCGATGACGGCTTCGTAGTCGACAAGCGCCTCGGTGCGCAGAAGATCGGGAATGCCGGCCGGCACGTAGCGGATTTTCGTTCCCGCCGCCTCGGCATGCCAGCGAGCCAGCAGCGTGCGGTCGAAGCCGTCCGGCGCCTCCTCGATCTCAAGGCTCTCGCGGATTTCGCCGGTAACACCCTCGTCGTGGCTGAGGCCGAGCAACCAGTCGAGCGAGACTTTGAATTCGGCGGCGATGTTGAGCAGCGTTTCGGCGCGGGGAAGGCGGGTCGAGGCGCCGGAGAGCAGCTGCGACAGTGCCGAACGGTCGATGCCAACCGCGGCGGCGAAGGCCGACTGGTTCAAATCGGACCTTGTCAAGAGCATTTTCAGGCGCTCGCGAAAGATCGTCGACAGGTCGCGCTTGTCCAAATCTCTACTCTCCCTGACGTGAGCAAAATTTTGCGCCGAAGCGCTCTACATGGCGTTTCGAGCGCAAATGAATCTACGAGCTTGTTTACAATACATAACATATGCAGCTGAAAATGCGCAATCGCAACAGGTTGTGCGCTTTATCGCGTTGCGCCGACGCAACGCTCCTGACACAATGTTGTCAGGAATCAAACGGGTTCCGGCGACTGGAAGGCAGTGGTCGATAGCATGACGAGCATGGGCAACAGGCGACACGGCGCAGCGACCATCGAATGGCCGACCGTATTTCTCGCACTTCTCTGCTACGGCGGCTGGCTCGCTACCGGCTTCCTGCTCTGGCCTTCTTACCCGCTGCTGGCACTCGCCTTTCTGACCCTGATTGCGGCGCTACAATCCTCGCTGATGCACGAGGTCCTGCACGGCCACCCAACCCGGAATGCGCGGCTCAATGAAGCCTTTGTTTTCCTGCCGATTGGCCTTGTCTGGCCGTTTCGCCGATTCAAGACCATTCATCTGCGCCACCATGCAGACGAGCGCCTGACCGATCCGCTCGATGATCCCGAAAGCTATTACAAGGCTCTCTGGCAGCACGAGGAGCTGCCGTCGGCGATGAAATTCCTGCTGAAGGTCAACAACACGATGATCGGGCGTTTGGTGCTAGGCCCGTGGCTTTCCTGCATCGGCTTTTTCATCGACGACGCCAGGCAGGTTGCCGCGGGCGACAATTCCATCCGCAAGGCATGGCTGCTGCATGCGATCGGCCTCGTCGTGGTGCTGCCTGTCGTGCAGTTCGGCTTCGGCATGCCGTTATGGCTCTACATACTGGTGCCGGTGTGGCTTGGGCAGTCGCTGATTTCGATCCGCACCTACGCCGAGCACCAATGGTCTGAACATCCGGAAGGCCGCACGATCATCGTCGAGCGCTCGCCGCTGTCCTTCCTGTTCCTCAACAACAATCTGCATTTCGTCCATCACAAGAGCCCGACGGTGGCCTGGTACAGGCTGCCGAAGGTGTTTCGCGACCGCCGCGACGAATGGCTGCGGATGAACAATGGCTACGCCTATCCGAACTATTTCGCGCTGCTCAAGGCCTATGCCTTCAAGGCGAAGGAGCCGGTCGTCCATCCCGTGCTGCGGCGCATGCCGGAACCAGGACGCGCATTCAAGCCGCGCGTCAGGGCACGCAGCCTCAATGGGCTTGGCAGCGCACCGGTACCCGCCGAGCCGCCGAAAGAATGATTCTTGCGTTGTTGCAGGCGGTGCCGCGCGGACGACGCTTTCCTGACGTTGCCAATTTCCCCGCATAACGGTCAAATCCCGGCATGAGCGAATTCATTGCGGCTTTGCCGATGTACGACTGGCCGGAAGCGCGGGACGATGTCGACGCGCAATGGGCGCGGCTGTGCGATGCTTTCAGACAAAAAGGCATCGATGCGCCGGAGACGATCATCCGCCGCACCGGCGATTTGCCCCCCGTGCCTGGCGGTATTCGCGACGATCAGGGAAAACCCATCGCGCCCGATCCGGCGACATTGCCGCCGGACGAACTGGATTTTCACCAGCTCTGGCTGCATCCGGCGCTGCTCTTTGCGCAAACCTGCTGGGGACCGATGGAACTCGGCCTGTCGCAGCGTGTCCAACTCGTCGGCCAGCCGCGTTACGACGCCTTCGAAGGTGGACAGGGCGAACTCTATTCGAGCGCCATCGTCATGAGGGCGGGCGAGGCACCGCCGGCAAGGGCGCCGGCCGACGGCGGTGCCGTCATTCCGCTCGATCAGCTTCGCAGCAAGCGCTTCACCTTCAACAGCCTCGATTCCATGTCGGGCATCATCGCGCCAGCCCGCGACCTGCAAGCATTGGGCGAGAGTCTGGATATCTTTTCCGCGCTGAGCGAAAGCTGTGGGCACCGTGCTTCGATCGTTGCCGTTGCCGAGGGCAGGGCGGACGTCGCGGCGATCGATTGCGAGAGCTGGGCGCTGGCGCAGCGTTTCGAGCCTGCGGCGCAGAAGGTGACGGTCGTCGGCTGGACAAGGCGGCGCAAAGGCTTGCCGTTCATCACCGCCAGGACGACGCCGGAAACGATCGTCGCCGCGATGCGCGAGGCGATCGCGGCGCTCACGTAAAGCGCGTCGCGTTCGGTCGGCCTCATGCGACGCGCTTTAGATTCTTGTTTTATGCATGTCGTTATCGCAAAGCCGCTGCACACTTTTGCGCGACATGCTAGCGTCGCTCAGCCGCCAAGCAGCCGATTGTCGAGCGGGTAGGTCGAAAGCTTCTCGTTGCCGGTTTCAGTGATCAGGATCTGTTCTTCGATCTTGACGCCTTCGTAGCCGCCAAGCCGACCGATATAGCTCTCGACGCACAGCACCATGCCAGGTTCGAGCACTCCGTCCGGTGTGTCGTCGGTCCAGTCGCTAGCATGCGGCAAAGTCGGGTATTCGTCGGCAAGGCCGACGCCGTGATAGAGCACCCCGTAACGGGCCGGGAAGCAGTCTCCCGGTGGCACTGACGAGCCCTCGACGAGGTCGCGGAACGATATGCCCGACCGCATCAGCTCCGTGTTGTGGGCGATCTGGTCGGCGGCGATGCGGAACAGGTCGCGCTGCTCATGCGACGGCGGCGCGTCACCGCAAAGCCAGGTGCGCGAAAGGTCGGCGCAGAAGCCGTAAGGACCGATCAGGTCGGTGTCGAAAGCGACGAGCTCGCCGGCCTCGATCGTCCGCGACGAACACTCCTGGAACCATGGATTGGTGCGCGGACCCGACGACAGGAGCCGGGTTTCGATCCATTCGCCGCCGCGCGCGATGTTGCCGCGATGGAGTTCGGCCCACAATTCGTTCTCGGAGATGCCAGGCCTCAGCGCCTTCTCCATCTCGCCCATTGCCGCCTCGCAAGCGGCGATCGCCCGGCGCATGGCAAGGATCTCGTCGGGTGATTTTATCAGCCGCGCATTTTCCATCACCGCCTCGCCATTGCCGGTCGAGATGCCGAGACGGGCGAGCTCTTCGATGCCCTCGGGATTGATATGGTCGACGGCGATACGGCGATTGCCGCCGCCATGTTCCAATACCAGGTCGGCGATGCCGGCTGCCCAGCGGCGGACTTTTCCGGTCAGCTCGCCGCTGTACAGATAAGCCCACGACACCGCCGGCCGCACCTCGTCGACGACGCCGGAATGATCGGAAAGGTGCTCGCAGGAGAAATAGTCGAACAGCACCACCGGGCCATCGGTGGCAACGAAACAATGCCTGGTCCGATTGTGTGCGACCCAGAGCTGCATGTTGGTTGCGTCGGTGGCATAGCGGATGTTGACCGGATCGTAGAGCAGGGCTCCCGCATAGTCGCGGCGCTTCAGCTCGGCGCGGATGCGCTCGAGCCGGTATCGGCGCATGGCGGGCAGGTTAGGAGCAGCAATGCCCGCCGCCTGCCATTCGGCTTCCGCCAGCGCTCCATAGCCCAGCGCATGCTGGTTGAGTTCAGCGGCCTTCAGCCGCGATTTTTTGTGCAGCGCATCATTCGAGCCGTCGGGCTCGAACGGCATGATCTTGCGGTGATGACGGGGCCGGTCAGTGGGGTTCCTGTCCACCCTCGGCTCCTCCGCTAACGCCTTCCTTAGGCGCCGTGGCTTCTCCCACCGCCATTCTCTTCAATCTTACATAGGCGCCGGCCCGGGCGGACTTGCCGGTGCCGCGCAACAGCGGAACCATCATTTGCCGTGGTTGGCCGTCCGGCTCATAGCCGGCCGCTTTGAGCTGCTCCAAAATGACCGGCCGCGGATCGTCGCGGTCAAGCCAGACGAGTACGGCCGGCTCCTGCATCAGCGTTTCGAAATTAGGCACTTCCTGGTCAAGTGCGACCAGTTTTTCGTCGACCAGCCGCAGGTTTCCGACCCATGCACCATCAGATATTGCGGTTTTGACCGATCCGTCCGCAGTCAGTTGGCGATAGAGGGCGGGGTAATCCACGCGGATCATCCGCGAGAGGCCACTGGTCCCGTTTATCTGGACGTACCAGGTGGCGGGCGCGAGCAGCACGGCGATGATCGCTCCAGCCGCGATCACCAGCAGCTGCGCATTCCTGCCGCGCGGCGCCAGCCGTTCCATAGTGGCGACGATGGCCAGCGGCAACATGAACAGGACCGGTAGCAGCCAGCGGTCCTTGACCACCGTCACGCCGGTGGCCAGTACAAGTATTGCAAGCATGGCCAAGCCGAGCGCCAAGGTACGCCGCAACAGAATTTCCCGAGCCGGACCTTTCGGGTGCCACTCGGAGAAACGAAACCCGGCCAGCCCGAAAGCCAGCGCGGAAACTAGCACCGGCAAGACCGCGAAATTGAAGGTTCCCATGATAAACTTGCCGGCACCGACAAAGGCCGCCGCCATGCGCCCCCGTTGCGCGTCTATTCCGAACTTCTCGCCTCTCGACAATAAATCGGCGGGATGCATGAGGCTCCAATAGGTGGTTGGCGCCAGCACCAATATCGCGACCGCTATGCTGATGGCGAACTTCGGATCGAGAATCGCACTGCGCCATTCGCGCAGCGACAGCGCGGCCGCAACAAGGGCCACCACGAGGAAGACATCATTATATTTGGCAAGAATTGCCGCCGCGGTGGCCAGGCCAAACGCCGCATAGGCGATCATGCTTCGCCGCTCGAGAAGATAGGCCATGGCCAGCAGGAGCAGCGAGCAGAAGCCGACGACGGCGACGGAATGCGACAAGGCGCGCTGCGATTCCCAGACGATCTGCGGGATCGTAAACAGGCCGAACATGGCCGCCGCCGCTGTCGCCTTGGTGTAGCCGAACCGCCGCATGGCGGCGAACACGCTGCAGGCGGCAAGGAACAGCACGGAGTATTTGACGAGCTTCAGCGTGAAGATACTGGTGCCGAAAACATGCGCGGCCAGCCAGTTGATCCAGGTGTAGAGAGGTGGTTGCGAGCCGCCATATCCAGCCCAGAGATGCGGAACATAGATCAGTTGCTCCGCATCATCGATGCCGACGCCGGTTCCCGCCCAAGAGCTCAACAGGGACAGTATGATGGTCTGCAAGGCAAAATAAGCCGCGACCATGACGATCGCCGCCGGGAAGGGGCCGATCCGTCCCTCGGCCAGCCACTCGGCCCATCTCAGATTGTACTTCAATGAAATCTCATCGCCCTTGCCAGCAGAGTGTTGCCGGCTGCGCTAGCATGAAGAGTATGCTCCGCACAATGCGACCGGCTGGCTGCGCCTACGTCCTCATCTTTTCGCCGCTCGGGTCGAAGGGCGGCTCGACATTGATGCGTGCGGGACGCCGGTGCCCGAGGATTTCGATCTCGAACAGCCCGGCGCTCTCGTTCTCGGCAAGCGCTGCCGGTACATAGCCTTGCGCCATCGACTTCTCGACATAATGCGCATAGCCGCCGGAGGTGACCCAGCCGACCACGCGCCAGTCGCCGTCGACAATGCCGCGCACGGCAGACGCGCCTTCGGCGGCGTTCGAGCCGCGCACTTCCTTGCCGCCCGCGTCGAAGCGCGGCGCGCCATAGCCATGCGGCTTTTCCACGGTGCCGTAATCCTTGCCGCCGACCTTGGCCCAGATCGGCTCGTCGCCCATGACGTCTGCATCCGCGGCATCGACGATGAAGGAGACACGGCGCAGTTTCGGCCCTTCTGCCTGTTCCTTGGCCGCTGCTTCCCGGCCGATGAAGTCGTTCTTCTCTAGCTTGATGAAGCGGTCCATCGAGCCTTCGAACGGTCCGTAGATCGGACGTAACTCGCGGAACCAGGTCGGGAAGTTCTTCTCAAGGCGCATCGAGAGCAAAGCCCGCATGCCGAAATCGACAAGGCCAAACTCTTCGCCAGCCTCCTTGATTGCCTTGTAGACCAGGCGCTGGTAGGCAGGCGCCATCCAGATCTCATAGCCGAGGTCGCCGGTGTAGGTGATCCGGTTGACCATGCAGGGCGCTCCGCCGACCGCCATCTCGCGGAAATCCATGAAGCGGAAGGCCTTGGTCGAGATGTCGACATCGACCAGTTTCTGCAGCAGGTCGCGGGATTTCGGCCCGGCGATCGACAACCCGACCAGCGTCTGGTCGAAGCGGTGGATGCGCACCTCTGACGCCCTTGGACCGTCCTTCGGCAGATGCTTCTCGAACCAGCGCATGTGGTATTTTTGCGCTGCCGAAGAACCCCATATCATGAAGCGGTCTTCCCCACCCCTTGGGCCCGCCTTGGCAATGGTGAAGTCCCCGATCAGCCGGCCGAACTCGTTCAGCATGGGCGTCAGCACGATGCGGCCGGTCTTCGGCATGCGATTGGTCATCAGACGGTTGAGGAAGTCCTCGGCCCCTGGCCCGGAGACTTCGTATTTGGCGAAGTTGGCGATCTCGGTGACGCCGACCCTCTCGCGGGTGGCGCGCACTTCCTCGCCGATCGGGCGGAAATCATTGGAGCGGTGGAAGGACACGACGTCCTTCGGCTCCGAGCCTTTCGGCGCGAACCAGAGCGGGGTTTCGAGACCCCAGCTGTCGCCCATGACGGCGTTGTTGGCGAGCATGGTGTCGTAAAGCGGGGTCGTCTGCGCTGGTCTTGCCGCCGGTAATTCCTCGTTGGGAAAGCGGATGGAGAAGCGGCGCGAATAATTTTCGCGGACCTTTGCGTTGGTATAGCGCAGCGTTGCCCATTCGCCGAAGCGCGCAACGTCCATGCCCCAGACGTCGAAGCCGGGGTCGCCATGGACCATCCAGTTCGACAGCGCCAGGCCGACGCCGCCGCCCTGGCTGAAGCCGGCCATGACGGCGCAGGCGCACCAGAAATTGGTCAGGCCCTGCACCGGGCCGACCAGCGGGTTGCCGTCCAGCGCGAAGGTGAAGGGGCCGTTGATGATCTGCTTGATGCCGGCCTTCTCGATGCCGGGGAAATGCTTGAAGCCGATCTCGAGCGACGGCGCGATGCGGTCGATGTCTGGCTGCAGCAGCTCGTGGCCGAAATCCCAGGGCGTGCTGACCGGCGACCACGGCTTGCAGGCCTTTTCATAGGTGCCGAGCAGGATGCCGTTGCGCTCCTGGCGGGTATAGATCTCGCCCTTGAAATCGAGCACGCCAATCATCTCGCGGCCGGTCGACTTGTTGAATTCCTCGACCTCCGGCATCGGCTCGGTCAGGAGATACATGTGCTCCATGGCCAGCACCGGCAGTTCGACGCCGACCATGCGACCGATCTCGCGCGCCCACAGGCCGCCGCAGTTAACCACATGCTCGGCTTTGACTGTGCCTTGCTCAGTGACGACGTTCCAGGTGCCGTCGACCTCCTGCGTCAGTTCCACGACGCGGTTGCGCAGTACGATCTCGGCGCCTAGCTTCCTGGCGGCCTTGGCATAGGCATGGGTGGTGCCGGAAGGGTCGAGATGACCCTCGACTGGATCCCACATGGCGCCGACGAAATTCGTCTCGTCCATCAGCGGGAACATCGCCTTGGCTTCGGACGGCGTGATCAGTTCGGTGTCCATGCCGAGATAGCGGCCCTTGGCGTGGGCGAGCCGCAAGAAGTCCATGCGCTCGGGCGTGTCAGCCATCATCACGCCGCCGGTCAGGTGCAGCGAGCAGGATTGGCCGGAAATCTCCTCGATCTCCTTGTAAAGCTGCACCGTGTAGGCCTGCAGCTTGGCGACGTTGGGATCGCCGTTCAGCGTATGGAAGCCGCCCGCCGCATGCCAGGACGAGCCGGAAGTGAGCTCCGAACGCTCGATCAGCATGATGTCGTTCCAGCCAGCCTTGGCCAGATGATAGAGCACCGAGCAGCCAACGACCCCGCCGCCGATGACAACCGCTTTTGCATGAGATTTCATGAAGATAATTCCGTTTTTGAAGAGATTGAATCGAGTGAGCGGGGCGCGAAAACAAAGCGGAGATCGGATACAGCGATGTTTCCGGCCAGCCTGCCATCAAGACGGAGTGGGGGTCGACTACTCATCAGATGATCAGAAATCGGTCGGCGCGCCGCCTTCGGCCCGGCGCTTGTCGACGAAAGCGTTGAGCTCCTCCCTGATTGCCGGATCCATGTAAGGCTCTTCATAGGAGGCCAGCCGTTCCTTCCAGACGCGATTGGCCTTTTCGAGCGCCGTCGGCGACCCGGCCTCCGCCCAACTCTCGAAATTGCGCCAGTCCGAGATAATAGGCGCATAGAACGCGGTCTTGTAGCGGTCCTGCGTGTGCTGGGTGCCGAAGAAATGGCCGCCGGGGCCGACGGACTGTATGGCGTCGAAACCGAGTGCTTCCTCGGAAAGATCGAGCGGCGTCAGGAACTCGGCGACCATCTGCAACAGGTCTATGTCGAGGATGGTCTTCTCGTAGGAGCAGCGCAGGCCGCCTTCCAGCCAGCCGGCCGCATGCATCATCAGATTGCCGCCGCCCTGGATGGCGCCCCACAGTGAGAACACGCTTTCATAGGCGGCCTGCGCATCGACCGTGTTGGCGGCGCAGGTGTTGGAGGTGCGGTAGGGGATGTTGTAGCGGCGGGCGAGCTGCCCGCCGACCAGCTGCGCCTTCATATATTCCGGCGTGCCGAAGGCCGGCGCGCCGGACTTCATATCGACGTTCGAGGTGAAGCCGCCGTAGCCGACAGGCGCGCCCTTGCGCACCATCTGCGCAAAGGCGATGCCGGACAGCGCCTCGGCATTCTGCTGCACCAGCGCGCCGGCAATCGTCACCGGCGCCATGGCGCCGGACAGGGTGAACGGCGTCACGATGACCACCTGGCCCTTGCTCGACATCTGGATGATGCCTTCCATCATCGGCACGTCGAGCTTGAGCGGCGAATTGGTGTTGATGATGGTGAATACCGACGGCTCTGCAAGCAACTGCTCATGGCTGATGCCACGTGCGATCCTGGTGATCTCGATGCCGTCGACGTTGCGCTCCTTGCCGAGCGAATAGATGTGGAACATCTTGTCGGTCAGCGTGGCGAGGTCACGGATGCATTCAAGGTGGCGGACGGACGGATGGATGTCGATCGGCTCGACCGGATAGCCGCCCGTGCAGTTCAATATGTTGTGCATCTGCGCAAGCTTGAGGAAGTTGCGGTAGTCCTGCTGGTTGCCCGGCCGGCGGCCGCGGTCGACGTCGGAGCAATTGGGCGCCGACGCCATCATCGAGATGATCAGATTATCGCCGCCGAAGCGCACGTTGTGCGCCGGGTTGCGGGCGTGGATGGTGAATTCCGGCGGGCAGTGCGCAACCAGTTCCAGGATCATGTCACTGTCGAAGCGCACCCGCTCGCTGCCTTCGCGGACATCGGCGCCATGCGCCTTCATGATGCGCCGGGCTTCGTCATGCAGCACGTCGACGCCGATTTCCCGCAGCACGCGCAGAGAGGCGAGGTGGATAGATTCCAGCTCGTCGTCGGAAACCAGCCGGGTCGGCGCCAGCGGGTTCTTCAACTGCCGAAACGGCGGCTGCTCGAACGCCGCCGATCCGCCGGCACGCTTTCCCGCGCGGCCGCCGCGACGGGCGCGGTCGTTTGCCAATGCAGGTTCGGCGGGCTGAAGGGCGGCGGTCATGATAGTCCTCGTACGCTGCGGCAATGCGGCGGCATAATGGACTGCCGGCCGGCCAGCCATTGCGGAGGCGGCGACCACTAGGACGAGGGAAGCGACATGCCTGAAGGGCAGCCGGAGGGATCGTCAGGCTCTTATCTCTTCCGGCTGGCGCAAGCGGTTTTCGTTGCCGGTGCTTACCGCGATGAAAGCGAAACGCTAGTCCTGCATCATGGACCGGGCGAAACAGGACAGCGGCGAGACAGTGCAATGGGCGGCGATCACCGGCGTGATCGCCACCGTCTCGGTGTTCGCCATCGCGCAAGGGCTGAGCTATCCGCTGTTGAGCTTCATCCTGCAGCGCCAGGGCGTTTCGCCGGCCATGATCGGCCTGTCGGCGGCAATGACGCCGATCGGCTTCATCGTCTCGTCGCCGCTGGTTCCGGCGCTGGCGCGGCGTTTCGGGGCAGGGCGCACCGCGCTTACTTGCGCGGCACTTTCCGCGCTGGTGCTGGCGCTGATCGGCTGGACGCAAAATGTCTATCTGTGGTTTCCTCTGCGCTTTTTGATCGGCGCCGTCACCAACCCGCTCTACGTGCTGAGCGAAGTCTGGGTGATCGCACTGGCGCCGCCGACACGCCGCGGCCGCGTCATGGGCATCTATTCGACCATCATTTCGGCGGGCTTTGCGGCGGGGCCGCTGTGCCTGCTTGCGGTCGGCACCGAGGGATGGCCGCCGTTCCTCGTCGGCATCGCCGCATTTCTGTTTTGCGGCGCCTGCCTCGCCTCGGTGCTGGCACGGCTGCCCAAGGTCGACGAGAGCGGGCACCGCGTTTCGGTGCTGGGGTTCGTGCCGCAGGCGTGGCTGCTGTTATCGGCAGTGATCGTGGCCGCCGGTTTCGAACAGGCGGTGCTCGCCTTGCTGCCGGTCTACGGAACACATTATGGCATCGCCGAAGCGCGCATGTCGGCGCTGCTGTCGGTGATGATCGCCGGCAACATCGCTATGCAGGTGCCGCTCGGCCTGCTGGCGGAACGACTGACGGCGCGGCTGGTGCGGTTCATCTGTGTTTCGATGACGGTGCTGGGATGCGTTCTGTTGCCGGTTCTCATCGAGACGCCGCTGATCTGGCCGTGCGTCTTCATCTGGGGCGCGGTTTCCTACGGCATTTACACGATGTCGATCATTGAACTCGGCGAGCGGTTCACCGGCTCGGCACTGGTCGCCGGCAACGCCGCCTTCTCGCTGATGTGGGGCGTCGGCGGCATCGCCGTGCCGCCGCTGGCGGGCAGCGCCATGGATGTTGTTGGCGCCGGCGGCCTGCCAATGACGCTCGGTGCCATTTGCCTGGCGCTGGCAGTTGTAACGGTCATTCGAAGACGGATGGTGTGAATGCCAGAAAGCCGCCGTTTCTGACGAATGGCTTGAATGTAAGCGGCCCCATGTCGATCTTGGCTATGTCGCCACCCGACTCAACCGGAGACCTCATGACCAAATCGAATACCAAGGGCCAGCCGGGTTCGGCGGCCGAAGACCCGTTTCTCTGGCTTGAGGACAGGAGGGGCAAGCAGGCGCTCGACTGGGTGCATCACCAAAATGCAGTTACGGTCGGGGAGCTGCAGGGTGATCCGTCCTATCAGACGTCGTTCGAGACGGCGCTCGACCTGATGACAGCCGAGGATAACATCGCCGTCGGGGCCGCTATCAACGGCTATGTCTATAATTTCTGGCAGGACCGGACGAACGTACTCGGCCTCTGGCGGCGCACCACCGTCGCCTCCTACAAGACCGACAAGCCGGAATGGCAGACGATCATCGACTTCGACAGTCTGGCGGCGAAAGAGGGGGTGAAATGGGTGTTCAGCGGCGCCAGCCGGCTCTACCCCGACTTCAGCCGCTGCCTGCTCAACCTGTCGCCGGATGGCGGCGATGCCAGCGAGATGCGCGAATTCGATATCGAAAGCAGATCGTTCGTCGATGGCGGCTTTCGCGCTCCTGCCTCGAAATCGAGCTTTAGCTGGCTGGACGAGGACACGGTTATCGTTTCCGCCGCCTTCGAGGAGGACGACAAGACCCAGTCCGGTTATCCGCGCGTGGTCAAGCTTTGGCGGCGCGGCACGCCACTGGAAGCGGCGATGCCGATCTTCGAGGCGCTGAAGCAGGATCTTGCCGCCGGCGGGTCCGTCGAATTCGACGGCGACAAGCGTCATGTCTTCCTCGCCCGGACCATCGACTTCTTCGCCTCGCACAGCTTCCTGCGGCTGCCTTCCGGCGGAAACAGGCGCATCCCGTTGCCGGACGACGTCACCGATACGGCGCTGTTCAAAGGCCAGCTCGTCTTTGGCGTGCGTACCCCGTGGACTGCGCCGGACGGCACGCTGTGTAAGCCCGACGGACTCTATTCACTCGATTTCGAGCGCTGGATCGAAACCGGGCTATTCGGATCCCTCGATACCGTGCTCGAGCCGGCGCACCGCGTCTCGATCGCCGGCATTGCCCGCACGCAGGACCGGCTGTTCATCAATTTGATGGACAATGTGCGCGGCAAGGTCGTCGCCGGCAAGCGCAGCGACAGCGGCTGGGAGTTCAAGCCCGTGGCGTTGCCCGAAAACGGCAATGTCGGCATCAGCCATGCCGAGCATTTCGGTTCCAGCGTCTCCTTCTCCTTCACCGATTTCCTGACGCCGAGCTCGATCATCTGGTCGGACGACAACGCCGCGGGGCTGGCAACGGTGAAGTCGCAGCCGGCGCGTTTCGACGCGTCGTCCCTGCTCTCCGAACAGTTCGAGGCGCGCTCGAAGGATGGCACGATGATCCCGTACTTCGTCGTCAGGAGGCGCGACTTGCATGGACCCGTGCCGACATTGCTTTACGGCTATGGCGGCTTCGAAGTGCCGCTGCTGCCCGGCTATGCCGGCGTACGCGGCAGGCTGTGGCTGGAGAAGGGCAATGCCTATGTGCAGGCCAACATCCGCGGCGGCGGCGAGTTCGGCCCGAACTGGCACCAGGCGGCGCTCAAGGCCAATCGCCAGAATGCCTTCGACGATTTCGCTGCCGTCGCGCAAGATCTGGTCAAACGCGGCATCGCTACGCCCGCCACACTGGGCATCCAGGGCGGATCGAATGGTGGCTTGCTGACCGGCGTCTCGCTGACCCAGCACCCGGAATTGTTCGGTGCAGTGATCATCGACGTGCCGCTGCTCGATATGCTGCGCTACACCGAGCTGCCGCCCGGCGCGTCATGGATGGCCGAGTATGGCGATCCGGCGAAGCCGGAAGAGGCAGCCTGGCTCGCCGCCTATTCGCCCTATCAGCATGTAGACACGGATGCAGCCTATCCGCCGGTGTTGCTGACGACCTCGACCGCCGACGATCGCGTCCATCCCGGGCATGCCCGCAAGATGGCGGCACGGCTGCAGGCGGCCGGCCACGGCAAGACGCTGTTCTTCGAGGAGACCGAGGGCGGCCATGGCGGACGCGGCGACCGGCGGCCGCAGGCCGCACAGGCGGCGATGAAGTACGTCTTCCTGCAGCGGGCCCTGACTGGCACCAATTGACCGGCGTCGCTTGACCGGCACGGCTTGAACTGAGGGCTCGAGGCAGCCTAAGGTGCATGCATGGCTCGGCTGGCGAAATCGGGTTGCGCATTTGGGGTGGCGGTGACGCCGTCGTCGCGCACGCTACGCGCCGAGCTGTTGCGGCTCTGCGCTCGCATCGGCTATTCGCCGCCCGCTGTCCTCTGACGAATCCGCCCCGGCGCGAAAGCTGCCGGATTGGTTCAAGAGGAAAGACCAGACATGACCTACCAGAATTATTCGCTGAAGCAGCTTCAGCAGATCGATGCCGCGCATCACCTTCATCCGTTCACCGACCACAAAGAGATGCGCGAGACCGGCTCGCGCATCATCACCCACGCCAACGGGCCGTTCATCTATGATGCCGAAGGGACGGAAATCCTCGACGGCATGGCTGGGCTGTGGTGCGTCAATGTCGGCTATGGCCGCGACGAGCTGGCCGACGCCGCCTACGCCCAGATGAAGGAATTGCCCTACTACAACTCTTTCTTCAAATGCTCGACGCCGACGCCGGTTCTGCTGTCGAAAAAGCTGGCGGAGATCGCGCCAAGGCACATCAACCAGGTGTTCTACGGCTCGTCCGGTTCGGAGGCCAACGACACGGCGCTGCGCCTGGTCCGTCACTATTGGGTGCTGGAAGGCAGGCCCGAGAAGAACCGCATCATCTCACGCAAGATGGGCTACCACGGCTCGACCATCGCCGGCGCCTCGCTCGGCGGCATGGATTTGATGCACAAGCAGCTCGGCGGCGCCGTGCCCAACATCGTCCATGTGATGATGCCCTATGCCTATGAGCTCGCACTGCCCGGCGAAAGCGACCATGATTTCGGCCTGCGCGCGGCAAAAGCGGTCGAGGACGCGATCCTCGAAGCCGGCGCCGACAAGGTGGCCGCCTTCATCGGCGAGCCGGTGATGGGGGCAGGCGGGGTGAAGATCCCGCCGATGAGCTATTGGCCGGAGGTGCAGCGCATCTGCCGCAAATACGATGTCCTGCTGATGCTGGACGAGGTCATCACCGGATATGGCCGCACAGGCGAGTGGTTCGCCGCACAAGCCTTCGATGTCGAGCCCGACACCATCACCACGGCCAAGGCGCTGACCTCTGGCTATCAGCCGCTGTCGGCGCTGCTGGTCGGCGACCGCATCGCGGCGACGCTGGTCGAAAAGGGCGGCGAATTCTATCACGGCTACACCTATGCCGGGCATCCGGTGGCCTGCGCGGTGGCGCTGAAGAACCTCGAGATCATCGAGCGCGAAGGCCTGGTCGAGCGCGTGAGGAACGACACCGGGCCTTACTTCGCCAGGGCCCTGCAGGAACGTCTCGGTGGGCACGATCTGGTCGGCGAGGTGCGCTCGTTCGGGCTGATGGGGGCGATCGAGATCGTCAAGGACAAGGTGACCAAGGAGCGCTTCCTGCCGGCCGGCAGCGCGGCGGTGATGGTTCGCGACCACGCGATTGTCCAGGGCATGATGCTGCGCGCTACCGGCGACACGATGATCCTGTCGCCGCCGCTGATCTGGACGCGCGAGACGATCGACATGGCCTGCGACCGCATCGCCACGGCGCTCGACCTGGCGCAAGCAGATTTGCGCAAGCGGTAAGATGGAACGTTTGCCGGGCGCCCCCGAAAAGGGCGCCCCGCGAATGAATTCCCGCTACTTCGAACAATTAGGACAAAGAGGATGGTTAAATATAATTAAAGGGAAAGTGTACACCGCCAAACACTAAATTT
>NZ_JAMYQN010000024.1:0-94912 GCF_040320905.1 Mesorhizobium sp. M0590 | reverse complement strand
CACTCCGACGGCGTCCCCAGAGGGTCGCACATCTCCAGAATTCTGGTTACCCAGATATTCCCGATTCTCCAATCGTCCATTGATGCGATCCTTCTTCGATCGAGGACGGATCGCTAGAGATAACATTTGCGGCAAGATGGCGTCAGACATTTCTTCCGATAGGAAGACGGAGGCGCTCGCGATGTGGCCGCGCTTACGATCGGGTACCAATGGTTAGATCTTAACCACTAGTTATCTTGCAAGCAGGTGGAAACACTTACAGCCCCTAAAGCGTTGGAACAACAAAGAAAGGGGCGGTGAAAACCGTCCCTTTCTCTATTGCGACCAGTGAGCATTAACGTTTTGGGAGCGCCTCAGTCTGGTGCGACTGCGCCAACAAACAAACGTTCAGGCGAATTCCCGAACGGGCTCCAGTCCGACGGCGCCGGCCAGACCGCCGATATCCTTGATTTCGGTATATTCGTAGAAGGGGTTCGCAGGCTCGTGGCCGCGGTTCACCCAGACCTTGCTCTTGATACCGAGATCATAGGCGGTCATGAGATCGTAGCGAAATGAGGACGACACGTGCGTAATGTCCTCCGGGCCGCAGCCTAGTTTGTCGAACATATATTCGAAGCCCTTCATCTGCGGCTTGTAGGCGCCCGTCTCTTCGGCCGTGATGACCATGTGAAAGGGTGCGCCGAGTTTCTCCACGTTCGACATGATCAGGCTCTTCATGGAGTTCGACAGGATCACCAGCGGAATCTCCTTGGCGACCTTGGCCAGGCCCACCGGCACATCCGGGTGCGGACCCCATGTCGGCACTTCCGCATAGATGCGCTGGGCATCCTCGGGCCGGAATGCGACGCCGTTGCGCTTGCAGGTCCGTTCCACGGAATTGTGCACGACCTCGCTGTACGGCTTCCAGGCGCCAAGAACCTCGTCGAGGCGATAGGCCGAGAAATCCCTGATGAACTGCGCCATCCCAGCTGGGGAGAGCTGCGCACCATATACGCGTCTCGCCGCGCCGGACATGTCGAAGTTGGTCAGCGTGCCATAGCAGTCGAAGGTGATGTATTTCGGTCTGAACTGGGTCATGGGCGTCGATCCTTCCAATCCTGTCGGCACTGCGTGCCTTTAACAGCAAGGATCATAATGAGAACCGGAGAAGACTAGTCGCCGCATTCGATGCGTCCTGAAGCAGATTGTTTTGTAGTGCGTGAGAGCTTTGGCAGAGAGTTGCGCCTGAGTTCGTTTCGAGCTTCGGCGGGAGCGCGATCTCTCAGCCGTGCGTGGCATATGATGCGGTGCCAGCGGCAATGGAAAGTCAAAACGCCTATCGCTCAGGTTCTGGTCGGGAGGAACTGCTGTCCGCGGCCGCCTATCTTCGGCCTAGGCGAATTCAGGCCCGGAATGAACCATGACCGCGCAGCAGATCACGCTGGAAAACGAGCTGAAGGACGAAACCACACCACATCGGACTTATGCTCTCGTCAGTCAGGCACTACGCTGAATCGGAGGAAGAAATGCTGGCAAACTCACTGATCGAACTCGATCGCGCACACCTGGTTCACCCGTTTTCATGCTATCGGAGCCACGAGGACACGGGCGTGCGGGTGCTCAAATCCGCCAAGGGCGCAACCGTGACCGATGCAAGCGGGAAAACCCTGCTGGACGGATTTGCCGGTCTATGGTGCGTCAACATCGGATACGGCCAGGAAAGCGTCGTTGAAGCAGCCGCAAAGCAGCTAAGCGAGCTTCCCTATGCGACGGGATATTTCGGGCTGGGATCCGAGCCTGCCATTCGCCTTGCTGCCAGGCTTGCCGAACTGGCGCCCGGCGATTTGAACCATGTCTATTTCACGCTTGGCGGCTCCGACGCAGTCGACAGTACGATCCGCTTTATTCGCTATTACCACCATGCCACGGGTACGCCGCAAAAGGACCAGTTCATCTCGGTCGAGTATGGCTACCATGGATCCTCGACGGCAGGGTCAGGTCTGACAGCGATCCCGGCCTTCCATGCGGGTTTCGGCGTGCCTTACGACTGGCAGCACAAGATTCCCTCGCACTACGCCTATCGCAATCCGGTCGGTTCTGACCCGCAGTCGATCATCGATGCATCGGTCGGGGCGCTGCGGTCCAAAATCGCGGAACTCGGCGCGGGCCGCGTTGCGGCCTTTTACGCCGAACCCATCCAGGGTTCGGGCGGTGTCCTCGTTCCACCGACAGGTTGGCTGAAGGCTCTGCACGCCGTGTGCAAGGAACACGACATTCTGTTCGTTGCCGACGAAGTCATCACTGCCTTTGGCCGTACCGGCCCGCTCTTCGCGTGTGAGGAAGACGAGGTCGTGCCGGATTTCATGACCACGGCGAAGGGACTGACCTCGGGCTACGTGCCGATGGGCGCCGTTTTTATGTCGGACCAGGTGTACAATACGATCGCGGACGGAGCCGGCAAAGCGGCTGTCGGCCATGGCTATACTTATTCGGCCCATCCCGTTAGCGCGGCGGTCGGGCTCGAATGCCTGCGTCTTTATGAAGATGGCTTGCTCGAGAATGGGCGGAAGGCGGGCAAGCGCTTGATGGAAGGCCTTCGCTCGCTCGCCGACCACCCGCTGGTGGGCGACATTCGCGGTCGCGGCATGCTGGCAGCAATCGAGTTGGTCACTGACAAGGCACGCAAGACGCCGCTGCCGGTGGCGGCCGACCCGGGGCGCCGCATCTTCGAGCGCGCGTGGGCGAACGGCCTTGTCATCCGTGCCTTCAACAGCGGCATTCTCGGCTATGCGCCGCCGCTCTGCTGCACGGACGACGATATTGATGGAATCCTCGAACGCACGCGGATGACGCTGGACCAAACCCTCGAAGATAAGGATGTGCGGGCAGCGATGAAGGGCTGATCAGCGGGCGCATTGCATCGACCAGGGCTAAACTCACGCCGTCCGGGTCTTTCGCATGTTTCCCGGCCTAAATATCAGCCCAGACGCTTCTTTCTCCGCTATACGAACGGCTCCGAGAACGACATTCAACGCCAGGTGGCCCGGCCCAAGATTTCCGGCGAAACCCGCTTACAGGCAGGACGCGCCTGTCGTGATATCTTCCTGGGCCAAATGAAAACCGCTAAAACCTCCGGCCCTCCTTTTGGGACTAGCTTGGCGATCGGCTCGGCGTCACCGAGGCTTCACCTCCAATACTTGCCAAACCTGGTCAGCGGCGGTTTCGCATCCCACTGATCGACTTTTGCTCCTGTCACCCATCGCGCAGCAAAGATGATGGTCCGGCGATTTGTCTCCACGAATCGTCGACCTCGCATCGGCCATTCTGAAGCTCAGCGAGGTCGATCGTGACTCGTTGCACGGCGAGTTCGGGTCTCTTCGGCCTGGAGCCCGCCATTGAGACAATTCCCGCCCGCTCAAGGGCCGCCAAGGAGCGGGATACGTTCGGCTGCGGACGCGCCGCCAACCTGCACAGTTCCGTGATGCTTTGCGGTCGATACCGATGGATCAGCGCCACCAGCCGACAATTCTCAGGGGTCAACGCCCGCAGAACCTCTTCCGGCGCGCACGACTGAGCCATTGGTTCAGGGACCACCAGATGCCCCGCCGCCTGAGCCGTCGCCGCCGCCATCGCTGTCGTGCGTGTTTTCCTCAGTAAGGGTGCTTTCCAAGTAAACAATGGCCTCGACGAAAGACGGAAATGCCTCTTTTACCCTGTCGAGGCTTTCCTGCACCTTGTCTGTTTTCAGGTCAAAACCGTACCGATGCCTCACCAGGTGACGGAATCCCTTTAACTCACTCAACGACTGATAAAGCTCGGGGTCGAGCACAGCCGGCCGGATGCCTGCAATTTCCGCCGACATCTGATCGAGCACGTCCTGGTGCATCGTAGGCCCTTGGGGAACGAGGCCGTCTATGTCGTTGGAGAGGCTGAGCAGGATGTCCTCGATGCCGTTGTAGACATTGTGGACTCCCAGCGAAACTGCTGCGACCGCGCCCCATTCGCCGCGTGACAGCTCACTCCGATGAGCCGCCAGATATTCCTCGATTTGCTGCAGTTCCTTCGCAGCGCGGTCGATTTTTGGCGACAGTTTTGCGAATGCCGGATGCTTAAACGCTGTCATTAAGCAATTCCTGCACTCGTTCGGACGAAACGTCTGAGGCAAAGATCAGGTCATAAGGAATGTTCGTTCCCCGAAGCTGGTCTGCGACCAAGCGCTCTACCATGGCCCGGCGCGCGGGATCAGTGCGTCCGTGCACCAGCAGATCTACGTCCGAGTGGACGCGGAAACGGTTTTTCGCGAGGGATCCGACAACAGAGATATCGACGCCGCGGGCTTTGGCGTTCCGGAGAATACGCGATACACAGGCTTGCGCGGTCTTCCGGCGATCGTCAGCTCTTCGGTGGATCAAAGTGTTAATCTTGTTCATCTTTTCGCCTGTTGCCTTTGGTCCAACTGTGACCCGAGGCGAGATTGTCGCAACTCCGCAAGCTGTGCGTGCTAACTGCCTATATATCATTGTATGATATATTCAAGCCATTTGACGAGGACAAGGCGAAAACAGGCGTTCGCTGGAAATGTCCAGATGCAGTCGAAGTTTTAGGCTAAGCGCCGTTCAGGCGAGTGGCAATGACGGCCTCCGCCGAATCGTGACACCGTCATTCGACAAATGCCGCGCGCGCAACAAGATGGAGCTTGGCACGAGCGCCGCCGCTTGAGGACCGAGCCGGAGCAGCTTTCTCATTTGTCGAAAATGATGTCGAGAGGCAAATGGGATTTCACGATCGGTGACTTCAGCACGACGAAGCTGAAATATTTGTCGATTCCGATATCCAATTCGATCATGCGCTCCATGATCGTCTGGTACTCGCTGATGCCCGCTGTGACAAACTTCACAAGATAGTCGTAGCCGCCTGAAACCAGATGGCATTCGATGACAGAATCGACTTTCTGAATTGCGGTGAGAAATCTCGCGAAGTCGTTCTGTTGATGGTGCTTGAGCGTGACTTCGGTGAAGATCGTTAGAGTCTGTCCGAGCTTGGACACATCGATCTGGGCGGAATAGCCGGTGATGAAGCCTTCCGCCTGAAGCTTCTTCACCCGCATCAGGCAAGGGCTCGGCGAAAGGTTGACCAGGTCGGCAAGCTCGACATTCGTGACCCGCCCGTTCTTTTGCAGTTGGGATAAGATCTTGATGTCGATCCTGTCGAGCTTCATTGGAAACCTGTCAGACGTTCGAACCGCGGATCGCCCGACAGACGGCGTCCGTCACCTCCTGCGTGGTCGCTGTCCCTCCTACGTCCGGCGTCAGCACGCCTTCACTCGTCACCGCTTCCACAGCGCTCATCAACCGCACGGCCGCTGCGCTCTCGCCCAGATGTTCGAGCATCTGGGCAGCGGTCCAGAAGGTGGCGACCGGGTTGGCAATACCTTTGCCGGCGATGTCGAATGCCGAGCCGTGAATTGGCTCGAACATCGAGGGATAGCGCCGCTCGGGATCAATGTTGGCGGTCGGTGCAACGCCGAGACTGCCCGCGAGCGCGCCTGCAAGGTCCGACAATATGTCGGCGTGAAGATTGGTGGCGACGATCGTATCGAGGCTCCGAGGTTTCAACGTCATACGCACTGTCATAGCATCGACTAGCATCTTGTCCCACGCGAGGTCCGGGAATTCCCGCGCCACCTCGGCTGCGATTTCGTCCCACATTACCATGCCGTGACGCTGCGCGTTGGATTTCGTAACAACTGTCAGGAGCTTTCGTGGCCGTGACTGCGCCAGCCGGAATGCATAGCGCATGATGCGGGTGACGCCGACGCGCGTGAAGATCGCGACCTCGGTTCCGACCTCCTCGGGGAGTCCGCGATGGGCGCGGCCGCCGTGGCCCGAATACTCACCCTCGGAATTCTCCCGCACGATCACCCAATCCAGATCGCCAGGGCCAACGCCCGCCAGCGGCGAAACAATCCCGGGCAATATCCTGGTCGGCCGCACGTTGGCGTACTGATCAAAGCCTTGGCAGATCGGCAGCCGGAGGCCCCAGAGCGTGATGTCGTCAGGCAGATCGGGGGCGCCGACCGCGCCAAAGAAGATGGCGTCGAAGCGCTTCAGTTGCGCCACCCCATCTTCGGGCATCATCCGACCATGGGCCTTGTAATAGTCTGAGCCCCAGTCGAAGTGCCGGACGCGGAGCTTGAAGTCGCCGCAGCGCTGCTGCAGCGCCTCAAGCGCCTGGAGACCTGCGGCAATCACCTCTGGGCCGATCCCGTCGGCAGGAATGGCGGCAATCTCATATTCGCGCATCGTCACTTCCCTGTTTTTTGGTGCTGGCCGCCTCGTGACCTCAATCTCGTGTGCGATCGATTGTATGTTGGCAAGACGGTCTTCTCAGAATTCAGCGACCTTGCCCCACGCAGCAGTCTTCAGGCGCTCGGGCCTATAAGGACGCGGATCGACGATAGGCTCGCTGCCTGTAATGATGTCGGCGATCATATGCCCCGCGCCGGGGCCGATCCCGAAGCCGTGACCGCTGAATCCCGCCGCCAGGATGAAGCCCGGAATCCCCTCCACTTCGCCGACTGCGGGAATGCCATCGGGTGTACTGTCGATATAACCCGCCCATACATCGGAGATCGCGACGCGTTGGAGTTCGGGGATCAATTCGCAGGCTCTTCGATATGTCAGCCGAATCTGTCCCATGTCAGGCTTCGGGTCGAGAATGCGGTTCCGTTCCATTGGCGTGATGTCGTCGAGGGCCCATTTGCGCAGGCTTTCATGGCCTTGACGCCAGCCCTCGAAGGCGCCCGGGGCGAGATTGCGCCAGCGGCGGGCGAACATAGGTACAAACTCGCGGCTGAACCTGAACTGCTGCAGCGTTGGATCGACACGCGCCCGCCCGCTGATCGCCAGCGCGTATCCACCGTTGCTGCGCCGCGTCAGAGAGACGCGCGTGGTATGCAGGGCATCCGGCAGGCTGTTTGCGCCGGGTGCCACGGCCAGAATGGACGAACGCACGGCAGCTTGCGGGAAACGCACACCAAGCTGGTTGCAGAAGGAAGAAGCCCACGCGCCCCCGGCCATGACAACAGTCTTTGTATGGATGGTGCCCGCTTCGGTCACCACAGCGCTCACCCGGCCGGCGCTCAATTCCAGCCCGCGCGCCGCGCAATGCTGATGTACGGTGCCGCCCGCCGCCATGATGCCGCGCGCCGCAACCGGCACTGCCTTGGAAGGGTCCGCCGTTCCGTCAGTTGGCGAGAACACGCCACCTTTCCATTTGCGGCCCGTCGCTTTGCCCCGTTCGGTGGCTTCTTCCGCGCTCAGCATGTGCGTGGTGATCCCGACCGTTCTCGCAAAATCGCGCCACTTCGCCCAGCCTGCCAGCTCATTTTCGTCTTGTGAGAGATAGAGGAGCCCGCAGCGGCGAAAGCCGGTGTCTTGGCCGGTCTCCTGTGCCACCTTGTCCCAGAGGTCGAGACTCTTGGTCGCCATCGGCAGCTCGCGCGCATCGCGGTTCTGCTGGCGGCACCAGCCCCAGTTGCGGCTGGACTGCTCGGCCGCGATGCGCCCCTTCTCGACCAGGGCGACCTTGAGGCCGCGGCGCGCCAGATAGTATGCGCTGAACACGCCCACCACGCCGCCGCCGATAACGACGACGTCCGCCTCGCGAGGGAGGGAAGGGCTGCAGTCGATGTGCATGAGCGGCGCGGGCATGGATGGGACTCCGGTAATTTGAAGCATCCTAACCTGCCGCCCGCAGAGGCAGGCTGCGGAGTTTGTGCCTGGACGGAATTTCCTGCGTTTAGCAGCCTCCAGGACAGGCAATTATTGCGCGAAAGGCTCGCTGCGAGCCAAGCAGGAGTACACTTCATGCAGTCGCGTCATCTGCGGTATGGGCGGCACACGGCGCAGTTGTCGACCTTGATCGGCAGCGCCTTGGCCGACATTGTGATGGGCCGCACGGTCACCAATCCGCTCGGCGGCATGGCCTGCACATGTGCCGATGTACACCGGAAAGCCTTGGTCCTATCCCTCTTGGGCGCGTATTGCCGGATGAAGGATATGGTTGCCTGATCCCGGTTTCCGCGCCGAAACGGGAACAGAGTGAAATGCCGAACTGGATGTTCTTTTCAGAAGTTCCTGCCGCGCGAGGGCCAAGTTTCGAAGACTCTGCGGAAACAGAACAGTCAAACTGGCTGGAAGAACGGAGCAACCCTTCCTTATGGTAGGCAGGCTCCAGAGGACATCCGACAGGCAGGGCTTGCCCCTTCGGAGAGTTCTCCAAGAAAAAAGGGAACAGAGTCCGGTACACGGACCGGATTTCATAAGGGAACCGCCAGGATGAGCAGAACCCGTCTCTCGCAGACTCAGCGCGCGAAGCGCCGAGAAGGCCAGACTACGGCCGCTACGGTGAGGCGCTTCTGCTCAAAGGGCGATGAAGCGGTCCGCAACGGGGTGGACGCGCTCGGTTGAAAGGGGAGGTGATCTCGATGGTCGCAAGCATCCAGGCTGTAGCCCCCCACGATGTGGCGCTTTCGGTGCGCGACCTCACGGTGAATTTGCCGCAAGGCATGGAACGGACCCATGCTGTCAAAGATATTTCCTTCGATCTGAAACGCGGCCAGATACTCTGCATCATAGGCGAGTCCGGATCGGGTAAGTCGGTCACGGCGAACGCGATCATGGGGCTACTGCCCAAGGTGATCCACCTCTCATCGGGAATAATCCAGCTGGAGGGGATGAACATCGTCGGCATGTCGCCAGACAAGCTGCGCAACCTGCGTGGACGGGTCGTGTCGATGATCTTTCAGGACCCGCTCTCGGCGCTCAATCCCCTGATGACGGTGGGCGCGCAGATTGACGAGGTCATGGCAGCGCATGGCTTCGGCACGCCACAAACCTGTCGAAGCCGCGCAATCGAACTGCTCACTGAAGTAGGCCTGCCAGATCCCGAACTCATGTATTACCAGTACCCTTTCCGGCTTTCGGGCGGGCAGCGGCAGCGCGTCATGATCGCCATGGCCCTGGCGCTCGAGCCGACGGTGCTGATTGCGGATGAACCAACCACCGCGCTCGACGTCACCACCCAGGCTCAGATCCTGCAACTGATCCGTGACATTCAGCGGCGCAAGGGCATGAGCGTGATGTTCATCACCCACGATTTCGGCGTGGTGGCCGAGATCGCCGACAGCGTCGTGGTGATGGAAAAGGGCCATGTCGTCGAACAGGGCAGCGCCGAGCAGGTGCTGAAGTCGCCCAAGCACCCTTATACCCAGCGCCTGATTGCAGCCGTACCGCATTTGACCGGCGAAGATCGCCCTCGTCCGGAGGCTGCCAGCAAGGAGCCGATCCTGAAGGTTGAGGGTCTGGTGAAGACCTATCGCGGCGGCAGCGCGCTGTTCGGCGCGCAACGAGTTGTGACAGCGGTCAACGAGGTTTCGTTCGAACTGGCGCCCGGCCGCACGCTTGGGGTCGTAGGCGAGAGCGGTTCGGGGAAATCCTCGCTGGGCCGGCTGCTGATCAAGCTGCTGGACAATGACGGCGGCGGGATCTTGTTCGAGGGCTGTGACATAGCCAGGCTTTCCGAAGCGAAGTTCCGCCCGCTTCGACCGCGGATCCAGATGATCTTCCAGGATCCCTTCGCTTCTCTGAACCCACGCTCGACGGTCGGTCACATCATGACGGTAGGCCCGATGGCACACGGGATGCCTTATGTCCAAGCGCGCGATGAAGCGCGTGCGCTTCTGGCCCATGTCGGTCTCGATGCCGGCGCTTTTGGCCGCTACCCGCACGAGTTCTCGGGTGGGCAACGCCAGCGCATCGGCATCGCTCGTGCGCTGATGTTCAAGCCGAAGCTGTTGATTGCCGACGAGGCGGTCTCCGCACTCGACGTGTCGATCCAGGCGCAGATCCTGCAGCTTCTGGACCAGATCCAGCGCGAGACGGGCGTGTCGATGGTCTTCATCACGCACGACCTGCGCGTCGCCAGCCAGATCTGCGACGAAATCGCGGTGATGCAGAAGGGCCGGATCGTCGAGCGCGGACCGCCCTCGCAAATATTCCTGAACCCGCAAGCAGCCTACACGCGCCAACTGGTAGCGGCAATTCCAGGAGAGCGGCCGGGCAATGCCCGTTCAGTAGCAGCAAACGCATAAGCAATAACAAGAGAGGAACTACCATGACCAAAAATTCATCGACTACGTCCAACTACTCGAGGCGCGAAGCGCTGCGACTGATGGCGATAGGTGGGGCTGCAGGCCTCATCGCGCCCAATCTGTTGGGCAAGCCCGCCTTCGCCAAGACCCCTCCTGCAGGCCCGGCCGGTCGCGTCATCGTCGGCCTCTCCCAAGAGCCGACCGTGTTCAATCCGCTGATGGCGCATATCGAAGTCGATGACGCGGTCCATTTCTCGGTTTTCGACGCGCTGGTCCGCATGGATCCCCAAGGTGGCCTACATCCAAACCTCGCAGCCGAGGTGCCAAGCCAAAAGAACGGCGGCATTTCGGAGGACGGTCTCAACTGGCGCATTCGGTTGCGTGACAATGCCCGCTGGCACGATGGTGAGCCCTTCACGGCCGAGGACGTGAAATTCACCCTTGAACTCATCACGAACCCGAAGTTTCGCGCTTGGCGCACGAGCGGCCATTCGCTCGTGCAGGACATCACAGTGGTTTCGCCCACCGAGATCACATGGCGGATGAAGGAGGCTTTTGCGCCCTATCTTTCGTTCTTGGCCGAAACGTTCATCGTGCCCAAGCACATTCTGGAGAAAGAGGCCGATCCGAATACAGCTGCGTTCAACCAGGCGCCGGTCGGCACCGGCGCATTTAAATGGAGCGAGCGCGTCGCAGGTGATCACATCGAGCTCGTCGCCAATCCTGAGTACGCGGGCGAAGGCCCCTATGTCGAGCAGCTCATCTTCAAATACATCCCCGACATGACGGTGCTCTACACGCAATTCAAGAGCGGCGACGTGGACCTGGTCGATCAGTCGTACATCACCGCCGACCATTATACTGAAGCCCGCGAACTAGCAGACCGCGTGGTGACACTTGAGACCGGGTCATCCCTGGAGTCGATCTACCTCAATTTGGGCCGCCCGCAGTTCAAGGAGTTGGCAGTGCGCCAGGCGCTCTACGCCGCCTTGGATAGGAAAGCGATCGTCGACACGATCTATTACGGCGTGGGCACTCTCACCGAGACCTTCATGCCGAAGGAGTCCTACTACTACGACCCGAACCTGCCGGTTCAGGAGTTCAATCTGGACCGGGCGCGCCAAATCCTTGATGAGGCCGGCTGGGCGCCGGGGCCGGATGGAATCCGCGCCAAGGATGGGGTGCGACTGTCCTTCTCCAACTCGACAACTTCTGGCAACAACCTCCGCGAGCAGACGCAGCAGTTCCTGCAGCAGACGTTTGCCGAGATCGGCGTCGAGATGACGATCTCGAATTTGCCGGCTGCAGTCATGTGGGGCGAGTTCTGGCTGAAATCGCAATTCGACACCGCCATGGTGGGCGTCACCTATCTGATTGCCGCGGACCCCGACGCCACAAACCGGCTCCATACGAAGGCAATCGCCGCTCAAGGCGGACACGGTTCGAACACCGGGCAATATTCCAATCCTGAGGTCGATGCCCTGCTCGAAAAGGGTGCTCGCAGCTTCGATCCGGAAGAACGACGCGGGATCTATAATCGCGTGCAGGAAGTGGTGCGCCATGATCTGCCCTTCCTGCCGCTGTTCGCGTACACAATCGTCCTCGGGCGCAAGAAAGGGTTGGACGGCTTCGAGCCCAACGCCAACACCCGCACCGCGTCGTGGGATGCCGCAGCCTGGCAGTGGAAGGCCTAATCCACGCAGTTGCCGCCGCCCCGCCGATTCCGCCGCGGCGGCGGCAACAGACTAAAATCATCAACCCACAATGGAGGGACTCGAATGCGCGGCTTCCTGCTCAATCGCCTCTCGCAGAGCCTGGTGCTGCTTGTGATCGTTTCGATCATCGGCTTCGGCATTCTGAACCTCCTTCCCGGCGGCCCGCTGGCGCAATTCGGGCTCGATCCCGGAATGACCCAGCAGGATATCGAGCGTCTCAAGGGGCTGCTGGGCCTCGATCGACCCATATGGATCCAATATCTGGACTGGGCATGGCGGCTGGTGCGGGGCGACTGGGGTCACTCCTTCCGCGACGGAGCGCCGGTATTGGAGGTGATCGGCAGCCATCTCTTTGCCACGCTGCTGCTGATGGGGTCCTCAACCGCAATTGCGATCTCCATTGGCGCCTGGATTGGAATCCGAGGCGCCACGCGCCGCTACTCGCTGTTCGATTATCTTGCAACTGTCGGGGCCATGGTTGCGTTGTCGGTCCCCACCTTCTGGTTCGGACTCGTCGGCATCTACGTCTTTTCCCTGAAGTTGGGTTGGCTGCCTGCGGGTAATATGTCCGAGATCGGCGACGCCTCAATCCTGGGCTACCTCCACCATCTGATCCTGCCAAGTATCGTGCTGTCGCTGGTCCATGTCGCGATCTGGAGCCGCTACATGCGGACGGCCACTCTCGACGCCATTAGCCAGGACTTCGTCAAGACGGCTCGGGCCAAGGGGTTGAGTGAACGCCGGATTCTGATGAAGCATGTCGTCGGCAACGCACTTTTGCCGATGATTACCCTGGCCGGGATGCAGCTTCCCAGTGTCCTCACTGGCGCGCTCGTGACCGAAACCGTCTTTACCTGGCCAGGAATGGGACGGTTGTTCCTCGATAGCCTTGGTTACAGCGACTATCCGGTTGTGATGGGGCTGCTGATGTTCTCCGCCATCCTCGTTCTGCTTGGAAACCTGATCGCCGACATTGTCGTCGCTATTGTCGATCCGCGCATTCGTCTGGCTTGAGCGCGCAACTTCCCCGACAGGAGACAGCCGATATGACCGCTTTCACCGCAAATGCAGCTCCAAGCCGATGGAGAAACAACCGCGCGGCACGTCGTTTCATGCGTCATCGCTTGGCGCTGCTCGGGCTGGCGATGATCATCTTCCTGAGCCTCGCTTGCGTCCTCGGCCCCCATCTCCTGCCTTATGACTCACTGTATATCGATCTGCGGGCCCGCTTTGCCCCTCCGCTGACGGGCTACCACTTTCTAGGTACCGATCCGCTTGGCCGCGACGTGGCGGCAAGGCTTTTGATGGCGGGACGAATCTCGCTGCTGGTGGGTTTCTTTGCCATGGTTTTGTCGACACTCATCGGCACCCTGGTCGGCGTAATTGCCGGCTATCGCGGCGGCTGGGTCGGGGCCACGCTGATGCGCACGGTCGATGGATTCCTGTCATTCCCATCGATCTTTCTGCTGCTGGCGCTGGCTGCCGCACTGAAGCCCAGTCCTGTGATGATCACCGTCATTATCGCCCTCACCAGTTGGATGGAGGTTGCCCGCATAGTCGAAGCGGAAGTCCGCTCGTTACGCGAACGCGAGTTCGTCCTAGCCGGGCGAATGCTGGGATTGAGCGGCACCCACATCATGTTCCGCGAGATACTGCCCAACGCCATGGGGCCGATTATCGTCGCTTCCACCTTGACGGTCGCGCGCGCCATTCTCATGGAAGCCTACATCAGTTTCCTCGGCTACGGGATCCAGCCGCCACTGCCCAGCTGGGGCAACATGCTCAATGGCGCCCAGCAATATCTGGGCAGCGCACCTTGGCTGGCAATCATTCCCGGAGCTGCAATCACCATCGCGGTAACCAGTTTCAATTTCATCGGTGACGGGCTGCGTGATGCGCTCGACGTCCGAGACGACCACATCTGAAGTTTCACCGACCGTAGATTACCCCTGCAATGCAGCGAGAAGTCAGCCACGTGCAAGAGCCTCATATCGCCGACAAGAACACACCCTACTGGTGGGAAGCAGCGCCCGTCATGCCGCTGCCGCGGCAGCCAGTCGCAAAGAACCTTGACGTGGCAATTATCGGCGCCGGTTATGCCGGGCTTTCGGCCGGGCTTGCGCTGGCGCGCGAGGGACGCTCGGTCGCCGCTTTTGATGCGATGAATCCGGGCGAGGGTGCTTCCACGCGCAACGGCGGGATTACGAGCGGGACCATCCGGCCGGACCATGCCACGATCACCCGGCGCTTCGGGGAAGAGAAGGCCATGGCGATCGAGACCGAGGGCAAGGTCGCACGCGAATTCCTCTACGACTTCATCAAGACCGAAGGGCTCGACTGCGACTTCCGACGGGTTGGCCAGTTCAAAGGCGCTTTCGGATACGAACAATATGGGAAGATGGCGCGCGGCGCCGAGACGCTGGCGAAGAAACTGGGGATCGAGTCCTACGCGGTTCCGCATGCCGAGCAGCGAAATTATATCGGCACCGACTTCTACCGCGGCGGAACCGTTCGGATGGACATTGGCGGGCTGCACCCCGCAAAATTCCATGCTGAGCTCCTGCGGGTGGCGCTCGCATCCGGGTTGGCGGTCCATTCGCATACAGTGGTCAAGTCGATCGAGAGGAACCGTTCGGGGTTCCGCGTCGCGACTTCGGCAGGGACGGTGGATGCACGGCAGGTTCTGGTCTGTACCAACGGCTATACCGACGGCGCCGCTCCCTTCCTGCGCCGCCGCCTGGTTCCGGTCCGCAGCCGGATCATCGTCACCGAAGAACTTGCGCCCGATGTCATGGCGCGACTGATGCCGAAGCTGATGACGATCACCGAGAACCGGCAACTCGGTTTCTATTATCGTCCCTCGCCCGACGGAAAACGTATCCTGCTGGGGGGCCGTGACAGTTCCCGCGTCGGCGATCCGGCGGCGCCGAAACTTCTCCTTCGCAAGGGCCTGGTGAACCTTTTCCCGGAGTTGGAGAACGTGCGCCTTTCGCATTGCTGGTTCGGCAATGTGGCGATGAACCGAGACATGCTGCCCCGCATCTTCGAGAAGGACGGCGTGGTCTATGCAACTGGCTTCTGCGGTTCGGGCGTGGTCTGGGCGCCATGGATTGGCATGCGTGCGGCCCACAAGTTGATGGGGCATGGCGAGCAGTCGCGCACTGCGTTCGACTTTCGACCGCCTTCGGCCGTCCCGCTCTATCGTGGCAATCCGTGGTTCATGCCGGCGATTATCCAGGGCTATCGGTTGCAGGACCGTCTCGCCTTCTGGCGCGCCAGACGCTAGTCGCCGACATCGGGGGCGATCCGTGGTTCATGCGGGCAACCCTTTGGCGCGCCCGCCGCTGACACGACTGCAGGATCGCGCGGGGTCACCTTGTTGCCGGAGAGTGTCGAAAAATCCGTCGGGACTGGGGCCTGGTGCGAAACTGATCAGCGGTGGGACGCCTTTGCGCGGATCAGCGCGTCGGCCATGTAGAGGTCCTGCAGGGAGATGCCGGAACTGTCGAAGACCGTGATCTCATTGTCGAAGCGGCGTCCGAGCGCACGCCTTTCAATAACGTCGCCGATTTGTGTTACCACAAGCACGCCGACGTCGATCTCGTCGCGCACGTATTGGAACTCGCCGATCTGGACGGACTGGGAAAGCAGATCACAAAACAGACGTGCCTTGGGAAATAATTCGCTCGGCAATTCGCGTTTACCCGGAGCATCCGACCCGATGCTGACGATATGGGTTCCGGGTCCCACCCAAGCGGCATCGAACAGCGGTTCGCGTGCGGGTGTCGCCGTCACCACGATGTCGGCCGTGCGCACGGCTTCTTCCGGCACGGCAGCGAGCGCCTTCAGTCCCCTTTCGCCGATCTGATCGACAAAAGCGCCGCGGCGAAGGCCGGGCCACGATCAGCACGGTTTCGATTGGGCGGATGCGTGCCAGTGCCATCACTTCGAAGCTCGCCTGGTTGCCGGCCCCGAAGATCGCCAGAACCTTGGCTTGCTTGTGCGCAAGAAGATCGGCCGCAACCGCGTCGGCGGCGGCCGTCCTGTAGGCGTTGACCTTCCCGGCCTCGACTACGGCGCCGAGCCGACCTGTATGCTGATCGAGCAGCACGATGGTCGAGTTGTGGCGGGGAAGGCCACGTGCCGAGTTGCCCGACCAGAAGGAGCCAATTTTCACGCCGGTCAGCTCGCCCGACGAACCGGATTTGATTGAGAAGGTATTGGTCACCTCCTGTGTGCGCCCGAGAACAGCCGGAAAGACCCAGCTCTGCCGCGAAGCTGCCGCCACGAGAGCCTCGCGCGCCGCCTCGAAAGCAAGTTCATGCGTGACGAGGGCGGCTGACTCCTCTTCGCTGATGTAGATCATCCAAAATTCCTCCTGGGCATCGCCGATCGGGCAACCACGAAGCGGCGATTCAAGGTGCCAGGTATTCCTCGCCCGATTTGCACGATTTGGCATGCCGAGGAACTCCATAAAACGAATAATACCGCTGATTTGAAGGGGCAAAACAGCAGCGAAATCTGTCCGCCGGGCGCGACTCTAAGATCCGACTTCAATCCGACTCTGGATCAACTGACAGCGTTGCACCTTATGGCCTTTGAGCATGACAGAGATATCGTCAGCGCCCCGATCGAGCTGATGAAATTGGAAACCCGCCATTTGCCGAGCGCACTGAAGCTGTCGCAGGAGATGGCCTGGCCCTACCGTCAGGAGGATTGGGAATTTGCCCTGATGGTCGGCAATGGCCTGGTCCTTGAGCGGGCAGGACAGGTGATTGGCACGGCCATGTCCTGGAATTACGGACAGTCCTATGCCTCGGTCGGGATGATCATAGTTACTGGCTCCGCGCAAGGCGGTGGCAACGGCGCCCGGCTCTTTGATGGATTGCTTGAGGCGACACACGGTCGCAACCTGCTGCTCAACTCAACCGAAGAGGGGCTGGCGCTCTACAAGCGACGCGGCTTCACTGCATGGGGCACGGTGCTTCAGCACCAGGGCTCGCTGGCTGTCGCCGTGACGCGGAGTACCCGCGACGACATCCGTCAAGCGACAGCCTCTGACCTCGCGGCAATCCAGGCCTTCGACGAACGGGCCACGGGCATGCCCCGGCTGCCGATGGTGGCTGCGCTCGCCGATGTGGGCAACGCATTGGTCATTGAGCGCAGGGGACGGATTGCAGGCTACGCTGTCGCGAGGAGGTTTGGTCGCGGCTATGTCGTCGGCCCCTGTGCAGCCGAGAGCGACCACGACGCGCGGCTTCTGATCCTGGCCCAGCTTTCGAAGCTTCACAATCAATTCGTTCGCATCGACGTCTATGCCGAGGATGGATTGGGCGACTGGCTTGCGAGCCTTGGCCTGCAGCGGTCCGGCACTGCGACCGCCATGGTCAAAGGACAACGACCCGTCGCCGAGGGGCCAGCCCATATGTATGCGTTGGCAAACCAGTCGTTCACTTAGGAAACGAGACTATGAATAAGATGGCGGCAAGCCTGGCGGTGAGCGAGACGGCTAGGACGATCGACGCCTTGGTCACCCCGACGCTGCTTCTCGACCGTGGCCGGCTCGAGCACAACATCAAGGGTCTGGCTGAGCGCGCCAGGAAGCTTGGCGTGGTGCTGCGCCCGCATATGAAGACGGCCAAGAGCATCGATGTCGCCCGATACGCGTTCCATCGCGAACGCGGTCCGATCACGGTCTCGACCATCGCCGAGGCAGAGTATTTCGCGGGCCATGGCTTTCGAGACATGATCTACGCGGTCGGCATCTCGCCGGCCTCGGCCAAGCGGGCCATGGAGCTTTGTCGCCGCACCGGCGCTGATGTGAAGCTGTTGCTCGATTCGGTCGGGCAGACCGATGCCCTGGCCGGCGTCCGCGAAGCCACCGGTATGACCCCATCTGTTTTCATCGAACTGGACTGCGATGACCATCGCGGTGGCTTGAGGCCGGACGACCCGAAGTTGCTCGACGTGGCCGGCAGTGTCGTCGCGGCCAGTGCCAATCTCGTCGGCGTTCTCGCCCATGCAGGCGAATCCTATGGCTTGAACACGCCCGATGCGCTGGTCAAGGCAGGCGAGAACGAGCGTTCAGCCACGGTGCGCGCCGCTGAAATCCTGCGCGCCCATGGCCATGCCTGCCCGATCGTCAGCGTCGGCTCAACGCCGACAGCGCATTTCGCCAGCAATCTTGAGGGGGTCACGGAGCTGCGCGCCGGGGTCTACATGTTCTTCGACCTGGTCCAGCACGGCGTTGGGGTGTGCGAACTCGACGATATCGCGATTTCCGTATTGGCCACGGTGATCGGGTCCAAGCCGGAAAAGGGATGGGTGCTGGTCGATGCAGGGTGGATGGCGCTTTCGCGCGACCGGGGAACCGCAAACCAGCAGATCGACCGGGGTTACGGCGTAGTCTGCGACGAAAAGGGGCGGGTGCTTGAAGATGTGATCGTGGCCCAGGCCAGCCAGGAACACGGTATTCTCGCCATTCGTGCCGGCTCTGGAAAGTCCATGCCCGAGTTGCCGCTCGGGACTCGGGTCCGCATTCTGCCCAACCATGCGTGTGCGATGGCCGCCCAGCATGATTTCTACAGCGTTGTCAACGGGGACAGCCCCAAGATTGAAGCGCGTTGGGAGCGGATGCGCGGCTGGTAGGCGCGCGACTACGCTCGGATGTCGCCCCACTCAAATCAACACTGGTGGTCAAGAAAATGATGTTTACCTCTTACTGGCTGGATACGTCTCAGCCGTTCAATGAAGGGTCGTCCAAACCGCTCGAAGGCCACTACGACGTGGCGATTGTGGGCGGCGGCTTGACCGGCTCCTCCGCCGCGCTGGCCCTTGCCAAAAAGGGCGCCCGGGTTGCCCTGTTGGAGGCCGAAACGATCGGCAATGCCGCGTCCGGCCGCAATGGCGGCATGTGCAACAACGGCTTTGCCCAGAACTATGCAATCATGGCTGGCAAGCACGGCAAGCCGGCCGCAAATGCGCTCTACAAGGCTTTTGACGCCGGCGTCGATATGGTCGAGCGGCTGGTGCAGGAAGAGAAGATCGACTGCAGCTTCTCCCGCGTCGGCAAGCTCAAGCTTGCCGCCAAGCCCGAGCACTACGACATGCTGGCGCGCAGCCAGGAACTACTGGCTGCCAATGTCGATCCCGACACCAGGATGATCGCGCGCGAGGACCTGCGAACCGAAGTCGGCACCAACCGCTACCATGGCGGGCTGCTCTTTCCCAAGAGCGCGGGCATGCATGTCGGCCGGTTCGTCCGGGGCCTCGCGACCGCCGCTGCCCGGCGTGGCGCAGAGGTCCATGAACGCTCGCCCGTCATGGCGATGCGCAAGGTTTCAGGCGGGCATGAGGTAACGACGCCAAAGGGCAAGATCGTCGCGCGGCAGGTCCTGTTGGCAAGCGGCATTTCCCAGGTTGGCCCGCTCGGCTGGATCCGCCGGCGCATGATCCCGGTCGGCGCATTTCTGATCGTGACCGAGCCGCTGTCGCCCGACCACCTTAGGCGTCTCATGCCGACTGGGCGCATGGTCGTCGACACGCGCAATCTCGTTGTCTACTGGCGGCTCACGCCGGACAATCGCCTTTTGTTCGGCGGGAGGGCGCGCTTTGCCGTGTCCAACCCTCAATCCGACGAAAAAAGCGGCCGGATACTCAAGGCGGCGATGGTCGAGGTCTTTCCGGAACTGGCCGGCACCCGCATCGACTACTGCTGGGGCGGCATGGTCGATATGACCCGCGATCGCCTGCCGCGCGCCGGAGAGCGCGATGGCATCTATTACTCGATGGGCTATAGCGGACACGGGACCCAAATGTCGACGTTGATGGGCACCATCATGGCCGACGTCATGGACGGGCACCCCGAGCTCAATCCCTGGAAGGATTTCGACTGGCCAGCGATCCCCGGTTATTTCGGGCGCCCCTGGTTCCTGCCGATTCTCGGCGCCTATTACCGCATGAAGGACCTTGTAGGGTGATGACGCCCCTCGAACGCCTGGCCCGCAACGGCCACCTGGACAAGTTCTTCATCGACGGTCAATGGGTTGAGCCGAGCGGCACCGCGACGGGCGTCGTCGTCAATCCCGCCACAGAAGAGGTTGTGAGCCAGTTTCCGCTTGGAAATGGCGAGGACGTTGACGCGGCCGTTGCAGCGGCTCGCCGGGCATTCGCCACCTGGAGTCGGACCACGCCAGAAGACCGCGCGGGTCTGCTCGATCGCCTGCGAGCGCTGCTCGAGGCGCGCGGCGAACTGCTGGCTCAATGCCTGAGCCTCGAAATGGGCGCGGCGATCGGCTATGCGCGCAGCGCCCAGGTGCCGCTGGCGATCACGCATGTTAAGGTCGCTCGCGATGTGCTGACAGACTTTCGCTTCGTCAAGCAACGGGGGCAAACCGCCGTCACCCACGAACCGATCGGTGTCTGCGCCTTGATCACTCCGTGGAACTGGCCACTTTACCAGATCACCGCCAAGGTTTCGCCGGCGCTCGCTGCAGGCTGCACGATCGTGCTGAAGCCGAGTGAGCTTTCTCCCTTGGACGCCCTGCTATTCGCCGAGGCAATCGAGGAAGCCGGCTTCCCTGCTGGGGTTTTCAACCTCCTGCAAGGTGATGGTCCAGGCGTGGGTATGGGTCTCGCCTCCCATCCGGATGTCGACATGATCTCCATTACCGGGTCCACCCGCGCGGGCATTGCTGTGGCCCAGGCGGCGGCGACCACGGTCAAGCGTGTCGCGCAGGAGCTGGGCGGCAAGTCGCCGAACGTGATCCTGCCGGACGCAGATCTCGATCGCGCCGTTTCTCTGGGCGTAGCCGCCGCCTTCCGCAATCTCGGCCAGTCATGCAGCGCCCCGACGCGCATGATCGTGCCACGCTCGCTGCTCTCCGAGATCGAGGCAATCGCCAAAAGGGCAGCAGCCCAGATCGTCATTGGCGATCCGCTTTGCGAAGCCACAACTCATGGTGCAATCGCAAACCGTGCCCAATTCGACCGCATCCAAACCATGATCGGCGTCGGCATTTCTGAGGGCGCCAGGCTCCTCACCGGCGGACCGGGCCGTGCGCACGATCTGAACGTCGGGTTCTATGTGAGGCCGACCATCTTTTCCGACGTGCGCACAACCATGCGTATTGCCCAGGAAGAGGTCTTCGGGCCAGTTCTCTGCATCATCCCCTACGACACAATCGAGGAGGCCGTCACCATCGCCAACGACACGGTCTACGGTCTGGGGGCTCATGTGCAGGGCCAGGATGTGGACGCCGTCAGGGACGTGGCCTCGCGGATCCGCTCCGGTCAGGTGCATCTCAACTACCCGGCCTGGGATCCGCACGCCCCGTTTGGCGGTTTCAAGCAGTCCGGAAACGGACGCGAATATGGAATCGAGGGCATGTTGGAGTATCTCGAGGTAAAATCCATCCTCGGCTATTTCTAGGCGACATCTTCGCCCAGCGCAGGGGGCGCGCCCGTGGGCCGAGCCGAGCTCCTGGACCGGGCTCACATACGAACCTGGCAATTGCCCTCCGCAGCGTGCGGGCCATCTGCTGAGAAACCCGGTCGAGGCCCGGTAGGGAGGCTTGGTCGATCTAGAATGCCGTCGGAATTAGAGATGTTTGGCCGTCGCGGTCCAGCCGGCCGAGTCTGTACGTTCCGTACATCGAATTGAACACAACCGTGGATAGATTACCATCGCCCTGGGCCGCGTATGGGGAGGGTGGATGAGTAAGGTGAAAAGGGTCAGTCCGGTAGTAGAGCAAGCAATCGGCGCAGTCCTCAATAGGGAGGATCGTGGTGACACCATCTCGATCACAGCGACATTAAACGCAGCACGGCAAGCCGCCCCATATCTGGTCGCATCCGACGAAGAGCTAACCGAGGCGAGCGTCGAGGCAGCAACTGCCCTGGGCCTGTCCGTGGCTTTCGACGGTCGGGAATAGCCGTCGGTTCCACCAGTTCTTGCTCGGTACCCTGGCGCGCTTGCTGCGAGCCCACGCGATGACGCCTGCGTGCTCGTCCGCCATAGCCGCGTCGAAGCGGCTGTCGCCACTGAAAGCCATGGCAAGTGCATTTGCGCAGAGTTCGGCGTTCCGGAAGCATCGCCGATGCCTGCGCAGTGACTGCGTCCTTGTTATAGCCAGCATCGCCAACAATCGCCCAGCCTGGCCCGTATGGCTTGCTGGGGAACGCTGCGCCAGCGAGTGGCCTCTCGCGCCTTGCTGCGCCAAGACGGTCGGCGAAGGCAGGCCATCCCGGCTCCGATCAAGAGCCCCGCGCGCCAGCCGGCCCACCAAGGTTGCCGCGATCACCCGTGATGTCGTAGAGCCTACGGTCGGCGGTTAAAATTGGTGGAGAAGAATATATGGCAGAGCACCCGAAACTCGTCTCGACTGCCAAGTCGCATGGCGGCGCCCAGCATGTTTACTCTCATCTTTCGACGAGCTGCTCGTGCGAAATGACGTTTGCCATTTTCGTGCCTCCGCAGGCACGGGAAAGCCGTTGCCCCGTGGTGTGGTACCTCTCCGGACTCAGCTGCACCCATGCGAATGTAATGGAAAAAGGCGAATACAGACGTATTGCCGCCGAACTTGGCGTGATCGTTGTCTGTCCCGACACCAGCCCGCGTGGTGCCGACATTCCGGATGAAAAGGACAATTGGCAGTTCGGCAGCGGCGCCGGTTTCTACCTCGACGCGACGCAAGAGCCGTATGCCAAGAACTATCGCATGTATTCCTATATCGTCGAGGAGCTGCCAGCCGTGATCGGGCGCGAATTTCCCGCCGATATGGCGCGCCAGTCGATCTTCGGCCATTCGATGGGCGGGCATGGCGCGCTGACGATCGCACTGAACAATCCCGCGCGTTTCAGAAGTTGCTCGGCCTTTGCGCCGATCGTGCAGCCAAGCACAGCCGGCTGGTCGAAGCCGGCTTTCGAAAAATATCTCGGCCTGGATGAGGCCTCGTGGCGGCGCTACGATGCCACTTCGCTCATCGAGGATGGACACCGTTTCCCGGAATTCCTGGTCGATCAGGGAACGTCAGACGGTTTCCTCCAGGAGGGCCTCAGGCCTTGGCTGCTCGAAGACGCCTGCTCCAAGGCAGGCATTCCGTTGAAATTGCGGATGCAGGACGAATACGATCACTCCTATTTTTTCATTTCGACATTCATGCATGACCATATGACGTGGCATGCCGAACGGCTTTCACGAGGGTAGGCCGTAGGAATAGGTCGGCAGTCAGGCGGGCTCGGTGACGACGCCGATGCGCCGGTAGACGAATGGTTCGGCCTTCGAAGGAACCGTCGCAGCGCGCTGGGCCTCGTCGATCAGCATTGCCATGCGCGCATGGATCGGCGATTTCGCGCAAGCCGGGTCCGTCGCGGCGGCATCGCCGGCGATTGCCATCGCCTGGCAGCGACAGCCGCCCCAGTCGATCTCGCGCCGCTCACAGTTGCGGCAGGGCTCCTGCATCCAGTCCGTGCCTCGAAAGGCATTAAATGCCGGGGAATCGGTCCAGATCGCGGCCAGGCTGCGTGATCCAAAACGCTCGAAGCCGAGCGACGGTATGGTCTGGGCGGCATGGCATGGCAGTACGGTGCCGTCTGGCGTCACCATGAAGGCGTCGCGCGCCCAGCCGCCCATGCACGGCTTGGGATAGATGGCGAAATAATCCGGCGTGACGAAATCGATGTTCATGATGCCGGTGAGCCGTTCGCGCGCCGCCGCGACGATCTCCGCCTGGCGGTCGACGGCAGCACGCTCGGGCATCAGTTGATCGCGATTGGTCAGCGCCCAGCCGGCGTACTGCACGTTGGCGATCTCGAGACGCTCCGCACCCAGCGAAAGGGCCAGATCGATGAATTCCGGTACCTCCTCGATATTGTGGCGATGGATCGGCGCGTTGATGGTAAGCGGCAAGCCGGCCGCGCGAGCGCGGCGTGCCGTTTCCAGCTTCTTTTCGTGGCTGCCCCTGTGATTGCCGATGCGCTCGGTGGTCGCCGGCCGTGCACCTTGAAAGCTCAGTTGCAGATGGTCGAGCCCGGCTTCGGCAAATGCCTCGATGCGGCCATCCGCAATGCCGACACCGGCGGTGATCAGGTTGGTGTAGACGCCGCGCGCCGAAAGCCCGGCGATCAATTGCTCGAGATCGCGACGCAGCGTTGGTTCACCGCCGGACAGATGCACCTGGAGAACGCCAAGATCGGCGGCCTGCGAGAATAGGTCGAGCCAGCTCTGCGTGTCGAGTTCGCGATTGGCCTTCAGCAATTCGAGCGGATTGGAGCAATAGGGGCATTGCAGCGGGCAGCGATGCGTCAGTTCCGCCAGCATGCCGATCGGGGGGAGAGGGGGCTCGCTCATAGCTTCACCAGCAGCTTGTCAGACCATTCCTGCAGGAAGGCGACGACATCGGCCGCCACAGCCTCCTGTTCGGCATCATAATCTGCGGCAAGGCCGGCAATGATGTGGCCGACAGCGGACCGCCCATCGCAGCGGCGCAATATGTCGAGGCTGATCTCGTTTGGCCAGAACACCTTTTCGGGCGACAGCACGGCGAACGCCTGGCGCACGGGGTCATACTGTATGCGCACGTGCTTCGGCAGCGATGGAACCGACTGCAGCGACACCATGGCTCTTTCGCGCAGTGCCATCATTGGGCTGCCTCCGGACGGAAGGCGCCGGGCGGGATATTGCCCGGCTCGCCATAGGCGTGTTGAAGCGCGTCGAGCATGGCCCAGAGTATATCGCATTTGAACGCCAGTGCATCGATCACCTGCTGCTGGCGTTCCGCCGTGTCGGCATGTTCGAGCACATAGGCGAGGGCGAAGTCGGCGTCGCGCGAGGCCTGTTCGGGCCGTCGGGTGAAATAGGCCAGCGTGTCCTCGGTGATATAATCGTATCTGGCCAGCATCGCGGGTACCCGCTCGCCGATGATGAGCGGCGAGAACATCTCGGTCAGCGACGACGCGACCGCCTCCAGCAGGGTCCGGTTCGTGCAAAAGGAGAGGTAAGCGCCAACCGCAAAACGTGTCGCCGGCAGGGCCAGCCTCTCGCTCTTCACCGCGTCGGCATCGAGACCGAGCGAGGTCGCCAGGTGCAACCAGCGCGCAATACCGCCGCTCCAGCCGTCCTCGCCGTCATGATCCTCGATGCGTTTGCGCCAGGCGGCGCGAAACGCCGGATCCTCGGCATGCGCGAGGATCATGGCATCCTTGCGCGGAATGACAGCCTGATAGCAATAGCGGTTCAGCGCCCAGGCCTGCATCTCGGTCCTCGACAGCGCACCGCTGGTCATCCTGTGATGGAAAGGATGGTGGTTGTGATAGCGCTCGGCACCGACCTGCCGCAGCACGGCTTCGAGCTCGCTTGAGGACAGGCCGTTGCTGGCTGCGTCGTGGAAATCACTCAAAGTTCCATCTCCATCCCGTCGCAGGCCACTTCCCAGCCAGCCGCTTCGACTGCTGCACGCTCGGCAGAATTCTCGTCCAGAACAGGATTGGTGTTGTTGATGTGGACGAAGACACGGCGGCCGATCCTCACATCGGCCAAGCCGGCGATCGACCCTGCGTCTCCCGACATTGCCTGATGCCCCATGCGCGCACCGGTCTTTTGGCCGACGCCGGCAGCAATCATCTCGTCGTCGGTGAAGACCGTGCCGTCGAACAGAAGGCATGCGGCATCGGCTAGACGCGTGCGCAGGGTCGCATCGATGCGGGCGCAGCCGGGGATGTAGAAGACGGAGCCGCGACTGCCGGCACCGGCGATACGGACGCCGATCGTGTCGCCGGCATCGGAGCTGAAATTGGCATCCGGCTGGCCTCTTTCTTCGAGATAGAGGGCTATCTTCCCGGGCACGGGAAAGCTCTCGACAGCCACCCCGGTGTCGTGGCCGTCTGCGTCGCAGATCGACAGTTCTTGCGCCGGCGGCAAGATGCGTCGCGGCACGAGCGCCGGATCGAGGACATTGAAAATCGAATTCGCCTTCAGCGTCGCCAGAACCTGTGTCGTTGCATAGATAGCGAAAGGCTGCCGCTCACGCAGGCTGAGCAGGCCGGCCACATGATCGACATCGGCATTGGTCAGCACCACCGCGCGAATAGGTGTCGAGCGCAGCGGCGCATCGTGCACGGGCTGCAATTCAGGCGTTGCCGCGATCTGCTGGCGAATGTCGGGCGAGGCGTTGAACAGAACCCAGCCGAGTCCATCCGCCGACGCGGCGACACTCGATTGGGTTCGTGAATGCACGCCAGCTACCCCGGTGCGAGCCGCACGGCTCAGACGATAATTGCAGTTCCATTGCGGAAAGCCGCCGCCGGCCGCCGATCCGATGATTCTCAAACGCATGAAAACGCCCGCCCCGCGGCTTCTCTGACCAGCAGCCAATTTGCAGCCGCAAAAAACGGCCCGCCCGCTTTGCGCACCTCAAACTCTTTCACGAAAATCCCATGCGGCAAGGGGATGCGTGCCCCTGTTGCCAGGGACACGCACCTCTGCGGCCTACTTCTTGGGAGTAATTTCAGCAGGCAGATAGCGCGAAATTTCAAAGCCCGCAGCAACCTGACACATGGTCGGTTTTGTCCAGCTCTTCTTCATAACATTTCTCCTCTTCTACCAGCCCGAAGGGGCCGATCCGGTGGTTAGCCAACCATTGCAGGGCACCGAAGCAATGGCTCGTCCATCACGTTCTCAAAATGGACAAATGAACGCAAGGTTTTGAAAGACCGAAAAACAAAACTATCGAAAGTAGCTGTAGTCTTCTCTTCAATTGTTCATCGCGTAGGTTTTTCCTCCTCCTGACCCATCCCGACTATTGCGTGATCGGATTGTCGTGCTCGTCGATCAGCGGCACGTTGTAACCCAGCAGAAGCTTGGTGATCTCCGCCTGGTTTTCCCTGATCACCCGGTTGAGCGTCCGTTTCCATTCCTGGTCGGACGGACGTACGCCCATGGTGATGCGGTAGGACATGCGCGAGCCGGTTTTTTCCTTCAGCAGCGGAACAATGGTGACATCGGCTCCGAGTTCCCTGGCATAGTAACCTGCCATCGGCCCCCACAGGACCGCCGCGTCAATCTTGCCGGCGAACATGTCCCTGATCATGACCTCCCCCATGGAAGGAGTGACGCGCGTATCCACCGCGAGTGGATAGATCTTGGCGGTCCGCAGAAGCTTGTTGGCGGCCATGTTGGCGGTTGGCGGCGTGCTTTCGACGACGCCGATTCTCTTGCCGGAAAGTTTCGGGTCTTCGAGCGTCTCGATGCCTTCCATGCCGTTGCCTTTGGGGTATACGAGCACATAGGCGGAGCGATAGTAGGCGTTGGTGTTCTGCACCAGTTCATCGCCTTGGGCGTAGCCCATGATGATGTCGCATCGATTGGCCCCCAGCGTATTGCGCACAAAGCCGGTGACAGTGGGAAACCACGTGTAAGCGACTGATTTCCGCCCCGTCTTCTTGGCAACCAGTTCAGCCAGCTTGTTTTCGAAGCCTTGGCCGTTCTTGTCGGTAAAGGGCATATTCGAGGGATCGGCGCAGACGCGCAGAATGTCGGGATCGACCAGTTCGCCCGCAGCGCCAAGCCCGGCATTTTGCGCCAGAACATTCGACGGCAGCAAGGCGAGCGCGCCGAGGATCGGCAGAACGACGCGCAGCTTCGATGCAGTGCAGCCGGTCATATCATCCACCCATGCAGGATGCTTCGGCATCCTTGGCTGCCTGAGCCTTGTTTTCGTGCTTGGGCGGCCTGCCGCGGGGTGCCGCGCCATCGGCGCGCGCGCGCAGATAGACGTAGAGATCGTCCAGGTAACAATAGACGTTCTTGTTGTCGCCAAAGGCAGGCATGACGTTTTCCTTGCCGCCGCCGACATTCTTGCGGCCCTCGGCGACGATCGACAGGAACGTGGCGTAATCCATGGTTTTCAGACTATTGACCAAGGCAGGCGCATAGCTCGAACCTGTTGCGTCCTGTCCGTGACAGACATGGCAATCGGAGTGATACCGACGGTACCCGCTGAACGTATACCAATCGACGGTTCCGTTTTCGATCTTGTAGGTCGGATTTCCGTCCGCATCTAAATATTTGCCCCCTTCTTGCTTCACCGCCTTGGCTTTTTCCATGCTGTCTTCGGCCCTTGCCGGACTTGAGCTGGCCAGAGGCAGCAGGACCAGAGCGAGAGCGGAAACTGCAATGCGAACGATCATTCAGGCTCTTCCTTCATTTGCCAGGGACACTGGCTGCCGTCGTGCTCGGCATTAATCGGTGTTGGGTGGGCGCGCAATCGAGAGCCCGGTTCCCGGCTTCGGGTGACCCGGGCTCTCGTTTTCGAACCTAGTCGTAAGGCTCTTCCCGGTTATTAGTCCGGGAGGCCGAAGACGGTGAGCTGCCCGCCCAGCGTCGTATAGTCGGCAAGTGCCGCGTAACCGCCGACGGCACCCAGACCAGCGGTTCCAACGACCGCGGTCTCGTCGCCCTGCGCACGGCCCTGATCGACGGCGCCATGCCAGGCAGCGGCGTTGTCGGGCGAAAGCAGCCCCCCTGCCAGACCGATACCGGCCCATCCACCGACGCCGGACAGAACGGCGACGTACTGCTTGCCGTCATGCTCGTAGGTCGTGATGTTGCCGATGATGCCGGACGGGGTCTTGAACTTGTAGAGTTCCTTGCCGTCCTTATCGACCGCCTTGATGTAGCCTTCGAGGGTACCGTAGAAGACGACGTCGCCATCTGTCGCCAATGCGCCCGACCACACCGAGAACTGCTCGGGCTTCGACCAGACGATCTCACCCTTGGCTGCATCCCAGGCAATGAAGTTGCCCATGTTACCGTCACCGCCAGGCGCCGCATACATCGACACGGTGGCGCCCACATAGGGCTGACCGGCGGTGTAGCTCACTTTGTAAGGCTCATAGTCCATGCAGACATGGTTGGTCGGCACGTAGAACAACCCGGTCTTCGGCGAGTAGGCGGCCGGCTGCTGGTCCTTGGTTCCAAGCGCGGCCGGGCAGATACCGGTCGAGTTGGTGTCTTCGCCGTTCTGCTGGGTCGAATACTTGGCGACGACCTGCGGGCGGCCATACTGGTCGCTCTTGGGATCCATGTTGACTTCCGTCGCCCAGTTCACTGCCGGATCGTATTTCTTGGCGACGAGAAGTTCGCCGGTGGCGCGATCCATTGTGTAGGCAAAGCCGTTGCGGTCGAAATGCACCAGCACGTCGTGCTTGGCGCCGTTGACTTCCATGCCATCGACGAGAATCATCTCGTTGATGCCGTCATAGTCCCACTCATCATGCGGGGTCATCTGGTAGACCCATTTGGCAACACCGGTATCCGCATCGCGAGCCATGATTGTCATGGACCAGCGATTGTCGCCTGGGCGCTGGACCGGATTCCAGGTCGAGGGATTGCCGGTGCCGTAATAGACCAGGTTCAGCTTGGGATCATAGGAATACCATCCCCATGTCGTGCCGCCGCCCGTCTTCCACTGTTCGCCTTCCCAGGTGTTCGTGCCGGAATCTTTTCCGACAGGCTTGCCGAGATGGGTGGTCTTCTCGGGATCGAGAAGGGTGTCTGCATCAGGACCTTCCGAATAGGCTTTCCAGGCGAGCTTGCCGTCTTTCAGATTGTAGGCGGCCAGCCAGCCGCGAACACCGAATTCAGCACCGGAGACGCCCACGAGCACCTTGTCCTTGATGACTACGGGTGCCGACGTGCCGGATTCGCCCTTTCCGCCGTCGGTCTGGTCTCCGTTCTTGACAGACCAGACGACCTTGCCGGTCTTGGCATCGAGCGCGACGACGGTGGTGTCGGCCTGATTGAGAATGATCTTGCCGTCGCCATAGGCAACACCGCGATTGACCGTGTCGCAGCACATGATCGGAATGACGTTCGTGTCCTGCTTGGGCTCGTATTTCCACAGGATCTTGCCGTCATTCTTGAGGTCCAGAGCATAGACGTTGTTTGGGAAAGGCGTGTGGACATACATCACGTCGCCGATGACCAGCGGCCCGCCTTCGTGACCGCGCAGCACGCCGGTGGAAAAGCTCCATTTGACCTGCAGGTTCTTCACATTGTCGGCAGTGATCTGGTTGAGTTTGGAATAGCGGGTGTTGGCGTAGTCACCCGTCTGCATCGCCCAGTTCTTCGCATCCGATGCGAGCTTTGCAAGGTCTTCATTGGCCGAAGCCGTATAGGCAGCGCCGAGCGATAAAAACGCCGCGGTCGTCAGAATGTAGGTAGTTTTCGCAAGTACACGCATCCAAAATCCTCCCGGGTTCGCAGTGAAGAATCGACCGTCAAGCCCCACAAGGGCTTGCCCAAGCAATTCATGTTGGGAAGTTATTTTCCGGCAGCTGTCACGACCTACCCCGAAGCAGAGGGCACCGTTACCGCCCGCCCCCCTTGGTCTTCGAAAGACTGCCGCCGCTCCCTGATGACGGTGGCGCTCTTGAAGCCGGAAACAGGAAAAAGCTATGTCATCGTAAAAGGCCAGGCAAGCAAAAACCTACAATGGGTCGCTGCGCTGCAATATCGATATGGTGCGATGCAATATTTAGAAATAATTAAAATAAGCGCCGCGTGAAAAACTAATAAGAGGATGACCGCCAGCCGCGATATATATAGCAAACATATTGTTCGCGTATTCTCGAGGTGATACACATTTGACTTTATTTCGATATATTCTGCGGGGCACCTACGAGTAAGTATGTGGGCGTCTCGCTGGCTGCCGATAGTGAGCGACGCATGAAATGAACGCGTGAAGGAGGGTGCGCAGGGGGTCATGAAGCTGGCTCTTGTCGGTCGATAGGGCATTCCTCCTTTGGTCCTATACGCAGGCCATGGGAGCTTGACTGGCTTTGCGGCACGTCGCCAATTGGAGCGATGATCCCGTCTGGACGCATGGTGTCCAGGCCAACTGGAGGTTCCTCATGATAAGGTCTGTTGGATCTCTCACCTTGCCGGTGGCCTTTGCGGCGACGCTGGCTTTTGCGAACTTGGCCAACGCCGCGGGAGACTACCCGACGGCAACGATTGCCGACTACGTGCTCGGCTGCATGCAAACAAATGGCCAGACACGTCAGGCGCTTGAAAGCTGTTCCTGCTCGATCGATGTTATCGCCTCGATCCTTCCTTACGATCACTATGAGAGGGCGGAGACCTTCAAAAGCATGTCGCTGACGACAGGGGAGGCCGCAGGGTTGTTTCGCGAAAGCGCGCCAGCGAAGGCGGCGCGCACGGAACTGAAACGCGCGCAGGCTGAAGCCGACGTACGTTGCTTTTAATCAGGCGAAACAGGCGCGCGTGGCGGTGCCTCACAGTCTCGCCGTTTCTATTGGCTATTGGCTGCAAAATACCTTGCAATCCGCATTCGAGCCGTAAGGCGATCAGGCCACACCCGGAAATTTTTGCTGGAATGACCGCAAAAGGTCGCTCATCACCAGTGGATTGCGATGCTGCCTCGGCACTCTTACGTCGAACATGCCGAGCACGTGGGCTGGGCGCTGCTCAAGCACGATGATGCGGTCCGACAGCATCAGTGCCTCGCGCAGATTGTGCGTTACCATCAGGGCGGTCGTAGGCCGCGCCGACCACACGGTCAAAAGCAATTGCCGAAGCCGCTCGGCGGTCTGTTCGTCGAGGGAGGCAAAGGGTTCGTCCAGGAAAAGTACCGCCGGTTCGGTGGCGAAGGCCCTGGCAAGCGCTGCCCTGCGCGCAAGGCCGAGCGAAAGCTCCGCCGGATAGAGCGAGCGCATGCCAGCGAGGCCGAGAGTGTCAAACAGCTCGTCGAGACTCTTCGCTCTTAGGCTTTTCGGCAGCGCCAGCCTGACATTCTGCTCCACCGTGCGCCATGGCAGCAAAGTAGGCTCCTGGAACACGGCGGCGATGCGGTTCGAGCCGCCTTGCGGCAGTTGGAAAGAGCCGGAAAAGTCTTTGTCCAGTCCAAGCAGGATGCGCAACGTCGTGGTCTTGCCGCAGCCCGACGGCCCAAACAGGCAAGCGAATTCGCCCGGCCGGACCTCGAAGGACAGACCCTGTAGCGCCGTGATCGACACGCCTTGCGCGGACCTGAAGGTCTTTTCGGCGATGTCGACCCTAAGCGGGACGGCGGCGCCAACGGGTTGCATGTCGTTCAATGGGCTGCACCAGGAGAAGTTCGATGACAAGCATCACCGCCACGAAAGCCAGCGTGTACGCAAGAATGGCGGCGACGTCGAAGAGCTGGAAATAGAGATAGATCTGGAAACCGACGCCATTGGAGCGGCCGAGCAGTTCGACCACCAGGACGATCTTCCATATGAGGGCGATGCCGGACCGCGAGGCCGCGGCAAAATAGGGCTGCAGTTGCGGCAGCAGGACATGGCGGATGCGCTCGAGTGGGGCGAAGCGGTAGACGGCGGCCATTTCGGCATAACGCGGATCAAACGCCCTGGCGCCTTCGCGCATCGTCACCACGACATTCGGGATCTTGTTCACGGCAACTGCGCCAATCGCCGCCGCCTCGTTGAGGCCGAACCAGATATAGGCGAGCACGATGACCACCAGCGCTGGAATGTTGAGAAACAGGACCACCCACGGACTGAAGAACCGGTCCGCACCGCGGTAGCTGCCGAGGATGACGCCGATGACCGAGCCGATAATCATTGCGACGACGTACGCCGCAGCAACTCGTCCGAGCGTCGCGCCAAGATGATAAAAAAGGTCACCGCTCGCCGCTTCCCTGAGCAGGACCTGCCAGACCTGCCCTGGTGGGGGGAAAGCACGGCTTTGCCACAGATGAGCCGCGAGGCCCCACAGCAGGCAAAGTCCAATCAGGGAAACCGTTACCGTCAGCGCTGGCGTCAGCACCGTCGCAAAGCCGGATCGACCCGACTTGTCTTCCGTTGCGGTCATTTCGCGAGTTCCGGCCAGAACGTGCCGGGCGCCATCTCGGGCGCCCTGCCAACCAGCTTTTCGCCGCCTATCGCGGCCAGCACGTGATAGAGTTTGCCCGCATCGCCCGCTTCTTCGGCGACCGGCCGTCTTGGGATGCCCTGGCGATAGCGGTCGCGCAGTTTTTCCAGCTCCTTGCCTTCTGCTCGAATGAGCGGCGCCAGGCGCAGCCATTCATCATCGGATTTGGCCAGCAAGTCCTTGGCCTGCTTGGATGCCTTCAAGAAGCCCTGGGCGGCATCCGGATTGTCGCTCGCCCATTGGTCGTGGAAGACGTAGCCGAGCGCCGACACGGGGCCCGAGGCACCAAGCGCTTTCGTCGCGTCATCCGCACCGATCAACCGACGAAAGCCATTGGCCTCGAGCCGGGCGCAGAAATGCCAGAAATTGAGCACGGCATCGAGTTCGCCTTGCACCGCCTTTTCAGAAATCAGCGGCGGCGCGCCAAAGACGACGTCACAGGCTGTCGGCAGGTCGAGGCCGTGATCGCGTCTGGCCAGCGCCTGGACCAGCAGCCAGCTCTTGTCGAGCGGGCCGCCGGCGACACCGATTTTCTTTTCCTTGAGGTCGGCGAGCGTCCGGATCGGCGATTCCTCCTTCACCATGATTGCCCCCACGGCGGTCGAATAAGGGGCCAATGTAAGGTCGCCGCCCTCGGAGCGCTGGCGCGAGACCCACAGCCAGTCGGTCACGATCATGTCGATCGCGCCGGCCAGCAGGGCGACGTTGGTCGCATCCTCCCCGGCGAAGTAGACAATTTCCAGATCGATCCTGTTGGCCTCGTTGAGCTTGTGGCGTTTCAACGTATCGAGTTCCCAGCTCACGGTGCCGAACTTCAGGACACCAATTCGGACCTTAGCGGCCGCAAAGACGGCAACCGGCTTTGAGGCGAGGATGGCCCCCAGAGCCGCCAAGCGCAGCGTCGTGCGCCGCGAAATCATCATGGCGTCTCCTCTTTTAGGGTCGTCGACGAACCAGGAATGTCGATCAAATCGCTCGTTCCTTGCTCGGAACGGCACATTTCCAGCGCACGACCTTGAGACTCGGACGTTCCTGAGACCATTTTGCGATCTCGGCGGGCGCCAGGAACATGCATTGGAACAGAGAGCCGCGGCTCTCGAAATAGAGATGTTCATCTCGGCAATTGCCCGGATTGGCGCTAAGGCACACCGTTAATATGAGATCGACCATGTCCATTTGGCACTTATCGTCGCCTGCGCGGCGAACTCTCCAGAGTTCGTGCTTTGGAGTTGCGCGGATTCCTGAAGGTGCCCAAACAGCAAACCGGTTGGAGTGAGGCTACGCGTTCGGCCAACAGGCGTCAATGATGTGGACCGCGTGTCGCTACACACTTCCCTTCGCGCAGTCGGGAAACGAAACAGGACCTTTGTACGATTGACTTCTTTCATCGGCAGTCTAGCTTTTCGAGGCGTGCAGGTGCTGCCAGTCCGGGGAGGAAGGACGAATAGTTCGCTCTCCCGCTTTAAAACGAATGCCGGCGATCAAGGCATCGACACGCGTAAAGTGTCCCGGGCACTCACACGATCAATGAGGAAATGCCATGCGCGCAGTCGCATTTTTCGCCGCCGTGTCCGTCGCCACCTTTGTCACTACCCAGTCTCAGGCACAGGATGCCGCGGCGGGTGAGAAGGTGTTTGCCAAATGCAAGGTCTGCCACGTCGCAGACAAGGATCAGAACAAGATCGGTCCGTCCTTGAACGGCGTTATCGGCCGAACGGCCGGGACGCATCCGGGGTTCAGCTATTCCAAGGCCATGACCGAGGCCGGCAAGTCCGGCGTCAAATGGGATGAGGCCACGCTGACGACCTACCTTCGCGATCCCAAGGCGATGGTCAAAGGAACCAAGATGGCGTTTGTCGGCCTCAAGAAAGACGAGGACATCGCCAACGTCATTGCTTATCTGAAACAATTCTCAAAATAACGCGGTACCGCCGGCCGTTGGACTGCGCTCGGCCGGCGTTGGCTCGGCTTTGCGCATGGGGTCACGCAGCGTCTTGCAGCCTCTGCATCGCTGACGGCAGATCGAACAGGCTGTCGCAAACGAGGTCGGCGCAAAGCTCTTCAACGGGAATTTGGCTGTATCCGCCACGCAGCAGAATGACGGCCATGCCGGCGGCGCGGGCGGCGGCCACGTCGGCGCTGCTGTCTCCGACCATCAGCGTGTCACGAGGTTCGACCTGAAGCAGGTCGAGCGCCAGCAACAGCGCGTCTGGCGCCGGTTTCAATGATGTCACCGCGTCTCCGCCGACGATCGCGCCGAGATATTCCGTCAGCCGAAAATGCAGCAGGATTTCGCGAGCCGCCAGCTGCGGCTTGTTGGTCACCACGGCCATGGCTATTCCGCTCAAATGCAAGTGCGTGAGAACCTCCCTGACGCCAGGCATCAGCCTCGTGCGGCCGGTCAGATGCCTGCGATAGATCGGCGCCATGACGCGGTTGGCCTCATCGAGTGCGATGCCGAGGAGCGGCGTGCCGGAAGCCGCGACGGCCCTTTCGACCAGTTTCCTGATGCCGCCGCCGATCATGGCCTTGACCTGATCCAGCCGCAGCGGCGGCAGATCGCGGCCGGCCAGCAATTCGTTGACGGCGGCCGCAATATCAGGCGCCGAATCGACCAGTGTGCCGTCGAGATCGAACAGGATCGCCTTGGGCGAGCGAAACGGCCTGCCTGCGCCGACGTTCATGCGGCACCCTTCCACTTGATCGAACAGCCGATCGAAGCGATCTGGTCAAGCGGTCCGTCCCCGGTTCGGGCAACTTGCTTCATCGCCTCGAACAGGTCGCGCCTCAGCCCGGGCAATTCGGCGTCGCGTCGCGACGCGTCCAGCCGGCCGCGATATTGCAGCGTCAACTCGCTGTTGAGCCCGAAGAAATCCGGGGTGCAAACGGCTCCGTAGGCGCGCGCCACCGTCTGGTGCTCGTCGTGGAGATAGGGGAAAGTGAAGCCGTTCGTCCTGGCAAAGGGCTTCATGTTGTCGAAGGAATCATCTGGATAGGCGTCGCTATCGTTGGAGTTGATCGCGACAAAGCCGATGCCTTCGGCCTTGAGGTCATTGGCGTCGCGCACCATCCGTGAAATCACCGCCTTCACATAGGGGCAGTGGTTGCAGATGAAGGCCACTACCAGCCCGTTCGGGCCGGCGTGGCTTAAGATCGAATGCGATGTGCCGTCGACGCCGGGCAAAACGGCGTCGATGGCTCGCCAGCCGAAATCGCAGACAGGTGGGATTGCCGCCAAGATTTCCTCCGATGAAATGGTTTACGCCGCTTTCCGGATCGCCCCGTCGGCCGCCTGCCTGATGGTGCCGATATTGGCGCGATAGGCCGCCTCGGTGCCGCCCTTAAAGATGGCCGAGCCGGCGACCAGCACACTGGCACCGGCCGCGGTGACAAGCGGAGCGGTTTCGGGCGTGACGCCGCCGTCGATCTCTATGTCGATCGGACGATGGCCGACCAGCGCCTTGACCCGCCTGACCTTATCGACGACCGCCGCAATGAAGGCCTGGCCGCCGAAGCCCGGATTGACCGTCATCAGAAGCACCAGATCGAGCCGGTCGAGTACATATTCGATGACGCTTTCCGGCGTTGACGGGTTCAGCGACACGCCGGCCTTCTTGCCGAGATTTCTGATTGCCTGCAGCGAACGGTCGAGATGCGGTCCGGCCTCGGCATGCACCGTAATGATGTCGCAGCCGGCATCGGCGAAGGCGCCGAGATAGGCGTCGGCCGGCGCGATCATCAGGTGGCAGTCGAAGACCTTGTCCGTTCGATTACGGATCGCCTTGACCACCGGCGGACCGAAGGTGATGTTGGGCACGAAATGGCCATCCATCACATCGAGATGGATCCAATCGGCACCCGCCCGGACGACCGCTTCGACCTCGTCGCCGAGCCGCGAGAAGTCCGCGGAAAGCACCGAGGGCGCGATGATTGTCTTGGTATCCATGGTCGTCGGCTCCCATTCTGTCGTCCGTTTCCGGTCGCTGCACACCAACCGCCGTCATCTTGTCAGCGCGCCTTCGTCTCCGGTTCGCCTTCGAGCTTACCTTCCGCGAACACGCGGCTGCCGCGAATATCGGATTCCTCAATGGTGATAAGATCGATTTTCGTCAACGCCCGGTCGCGCGATGCGAAAAGCCGGCTGGCCTGGCGAAGCCGCGCCCGGTCGAGGCTATTGCGAACGGAGCGGGCGTTGGAGAAATGCGGCAGCCGCATGCGGATCGGGAGATACTCTTCGAGCGCCTTGGCCGCCGCTTCGCTGAGACGGTAATTCTGTTCCGCCAGCATGATCTCGGCGATTGATTTGAGTTCGCTGACGCCGTAGTCCGGAAAATCGAGGTGATGGGCGATGCGCGAGCGCATGCCGGGATTGCTGTCGAAGAAGCGGTCCATCTTGTCCTTGTAGCCGGCAAGGATCACAACCAGATCGTCACGGTTGTTTTCCATGCATTGCAGCAGGATTTCGATCGATTCCTGGCCGTAGTCGCGTTCGTTCTCGGGCTTGTAGAGATAGTAGGCCTCGTCGATGAAAAGCACCCCGCCCATGGCGCGCTTGATCACTTCGCGGGTTTTGGGCGCGGTGTGGCCCACATACTGGCCGACGAGATCGTCGCGCGTCACCGCGACCATGTGCCCTTCGCGGACATAGCCAAGACGATGCAGGATTTCGGCCATTCTGAGCGCCACGGTGGTCTTTCCGGTACCGGGATTTCCCGTAAAGTTCATGTGCAGCGTCGGTGCGCCAGAGATCAGCCCGAACTTGCGGCGAAGCCGGTCGACCAGGAGCAGCGCAGCGATCTCGCGGATGCGGTTCTTGATGGGCTTCAGGCCGACGAGTTCGCGGTCGAGCTTGTCCATCACCTCGTCGATGTTGGACGCCTCGAACTCGGCCTGTAGATCAACCGATTCGCCCTGCGCGGCAGCGCTCTTTGCTATCGCGTCCAGCATGGTTCGCCTAGCTCCGTTCGCCTTCGGGCCTGTCGGTCGCATAAGGCACGATCGAATAGCCCTGACTGCGGCCGTCACGCTCTTGGCGCAGCAGCCGGAACCCGGGTTCATTGGGTGGCCGGTTGACGATGAATGACATGCGCGGTGCTTCCCAGCCCTTGGTCGAATCGAAGGCGGTGACCCGGACATACATGTTGGGCATAGCTTTCCGGCAATTGTTGACTTCAAGCAGGATGCCCGCCGGGTCCCTCAGGTCGAACATCGGGTTGCCGTACATTTCCCAATAGGTGTTTCGCGGATGTGGATCGTCCGTGTACTCGACGCTGACCGCCCAGTGGTTTTTCAGTGCGTATTTGATCTGCGCTGAAATCTGCTCATCGGTTAGCTCGGGCAGGAACGAAAACTGTCCCTGCGTGACCTTGTTTCCGGGATTGGTCATCATGGCGACGGTTCCTTTCGTCTAGAAGCTCGGCGTTGCGGTTGGTACAAAGTCGGCCGTGTCGGTCGATTCGTAGTTGAAGGTGACGTCCTTCCACGTCTCCAGGGCCGCCTTGAGCGGCGTGCACCATCTGGCCGCCTGTTCGAGGATTTTGGTCCCTTCGCGCAGATAGTCGCGGCCCTCGTTGCGGGCGAGGATCATCGCCTCCAACGCGACGCGATTGGCCGTCGCGCCGGCCTGGATGCCGTCCGGATGGCCGATCGTGCCGCCGCCGAACTGCAGGATGACGTCCTCGCCGAGATAATGGATCAACTGGTGCATCTGGCCGGCATGGATGCCACCGGAGGCGACGGGCATCACCTTGTTGAGCGAGGCCCAGTCCTGATCGAAGAACAGCCCGGTTTCGAGGTTCTGCGGCGTGCGCTCCTCGCGCAGCGTGTCATAAAACCCCTTGATCATAAGCGGGTCGCCTTCCAGCTTGCCGACCACCGTGCCGGCATGGATGTGATCGACGCCGGCCATCCGCATCCATTTGCAGATGACGCGAAAATTCATGCCGTGGTTCTTCTGGCGCGAATAGGTCGAGTTGCCGGCCCGGTGGAGGTGCAGGATCATGTCGTTGCGGCGTGCCCACTTGGCCATCGACTGGATCGCTGTGTAGCCAATGACGAGGTCGATCATGACGATGCAGGAGCCAAGCTGTTTTGCAAATTCGGCGCGCTCGTACATGTCCTCCATCGTGCCGGCGGTGACGTTGAGGTAATGGCCCTTGACTTCGCCGGTGGCGGCCGACGCCTTGTTCACTGCCTCCATGCAGTAGAGGAAACGGTCGCGCCAATGCATGAAGGGCTGTGAGTTGATGTTCTCGTCGTCCTTGACGAAGTCGAGGCCACCCTTCAGCGCCTCGTAGACGACGCGGCCGTAGTTGCGGCCTGACAGGCCAAGCTTCGGCTTCGTCGTCGCGCCGAGCAGCGGCCGGCCGAACTTGTCGAGCCGCTCACGTTCCACCACGATGCCGGTCGCCGGGCCCTGGAAGGTCTTGAGGTAAGCCACCGGGATGCGCATGTCCTCGAGCCGCAAGGCCTTGACGGCCTTGAAGCCGAACACGTTGCCGATGATCGATGCAGTCAGGTTGGCGATGGAGCCGGGCTCGAACAGGTCGAGGTCGTAGGCGATATAGGCGAAGTACTGTTGCTCGATCCTGGTGCCTGGACCTGTGTTCGGCACCGGCTCGGATTTGAATGCCTTGGCGCGGTAGAGCTCGCAGGCGGTCAGCCTGTCGGTCCACACCACGGTCCATGTCGCGGTAGAGGATTCACCGGCGATGGCGGCGGCCGCCTCCTCGTGGTCGACGCCGGGCTGCGGCGTGATCCGAAACATGGCGATCAGGTCGGTCTCCTTGGGCCGGTAGTCCGGCTCCCAGTAGCCCATCTTCTTGTAGGGGATGACGCCCGACCTGTAGCGTTCCTTGCCTTCCTTGAGCGTGCCTGCTGAGGGCATGTCGATCTTGTTCATGGCAGGTCTCCTGTTTGCCGCTCAGGCGGCTTTCGCGGTTGCGATTTGGGGGTCGAGCTTTCCTGCGGCGTAACGTTTCGCCATCTCATCCATGGCGATCACCCTGATCTTCGACGCGTGGCCTGCGGTGCCGAAGCGTTCGAAGCGATCGCGGCAAAGGTCGCGCAGGGCGTCCATGGCGGGTTTCAGGAATTTACGCGGATCGAATTCGCGCGGGTCCTCCGTCGCAACGCGGCGGAACTGCCCGGCCATGGCTATTCGGCAATCGGTGTCGATGTTGACCTTGCGCACGCCGTAGCGGATGCCGCGCTCGATTTCCTCGACCGGGACGCCAAAGGTCTGGGGCATCTCGCCGCCATAGTTGTTGATGATGTCCTGCAGTTCCTGCGGCACGGAGGAAGACCCGTGCATGACCAGATGCGTGTTGGGCAGCTTTTCGTGGATCGCCTCGATCACCTGCATGGCCAGGATGCCGCCGTCAGGCTTGCGGCTGAATTTATAGGCACCGTGTGAGGTACCGCAGGCGATCGCCAGCGCGTCGACCCGGGTGGCGGTCACGAAGTCGACCGCCTGGTCGGGATCGGTCAAAAGCTGGTCATGGGAAAGCGCACCTTCGGCGCCGTGCCCGTCCTCGGCCTCGCCCTGGCCGGTTTCCAGCGAGCCGAGCACGCCGAGCTCGCCTTCGACCGAAGCGCCGACCCAATGCGCCATGCGTGCGACACGTTCGGTGATGGCGACGTTGTAGTCGTAGCTCGCCGGCGTCTTGGCGTCCGCCATCAATGACCCGTCCATCATCACCGAGGTGAAGCCGTGGCGGATCGCCGACAGGCAGGTGGCCTCGTTGTTGCCGTGATCCTGATGGATGCAGAGCGGAATGGCCGGATGGATTTCGGTCAAAGCCTCCATCATCTTGGCCAGCATGATGTCATTGGCATAGGAGCGGGCGCCGCGCGAGGCCTGGATGATGACCGGCGCATCGCAGGCCCTGGCGGCCTCCATGATGGCGAGGCCCTGTTCCATGTTGTTGATGTTGAATGCCGGCACCCCGTAGCCGTGCTCGGCGGCATGGTCGAGAAGCTGGCGAAGGGTGATGCGGGCCATTGTCGGTTTCTCCTAGATGATGAGCTTCAGCGCCGCTGCCGCGACGGCTTCGGGCGTGATGTCGAAATGCCGGTAGAGATCCGGGGCAGGGGCGCTGGCGCCGAAACCGGCCATGCCGACGAAAGTGCCGGTGTCGCCGATCCAGCGGTCCCAGCCGAGCCGTGCTGCGGCTTCGATGGCAATGCGGGGCGCCGAGCCGAGGACGGCCTTGCGGGTGCCGGCGTCCTGCTCCTCGAAAAGCTCCCAGCACGGCATCGAGACAACCGCCGCGGCGACGCCGTGCTCGGTCTCCAGCCGTAGGGCGGCGGCAACCGCGATTTCGACCTCCGAGCCGGTGGCGATCAGCGTCACCGCGCGGTGCCCGGCTGGCTCGCGCAGGATGTAGGCACCCCGGCTCGACCGGTTCTCGTCGCTGTGTGGCTCGCCGCTAGGTGCTTGGCGCAGCATCGGCAGGTTCTGGCGCGAGAGCACCAGCACGCTCGGCCGCTTCTCGCTTCTCAGCGCCAGTTCCCAGCACTCCGCCGTTTCGATGATGTCGGCCGGGCGGAAGACGTTGAGGTTTGGCGTCGCCCGCAGCATCGCCAGGTGCTCGACCGGCTGGTGGGTCGGGCCGTCCTCGCCGAGACCAATGGAATCATGCGTCATCACATAGATGACGCGCTGGCCCATGAGCGCCGAGAGCCGCATCGCGCCGCGCGCATAGTCGGCGAAGCACAGGAACGTGCCGCCATAAGGCACGAAGCCGCCATGCAGTGCGATGCCGTTCATGGCTGCGGCCATGCCGTGCTCGCGGATTCCATAGTGGATGTAGCGGCCGGCGTAGTCGCCCGGCGCGATGCGGTTCATACCCTTGGTGATCGTCAGGTTCGAATGCGTCAGATCGGCGGAGCCGCCGACGGTCAGTTCGGTTGCGCCATTGATCGCAGCGAGTGCCATTTCCGAGGCTTTTCGCGTTGCAACCTTGGTGGCCTTCCCGACATGCTCCTTGCGGAAAGCGCCGAGTGCTTCGAAGACCGCGTCGGGCAGGGCGCCAGCGACCGCGCTCTCGAAGGCCTGCCGCCGTGGTGAGGCGGCAAGCCGCTGCTCCCAGGCGCGGCGTGCCGCTTGACCGCGGCCGGCAATCTCGCGCCAGGCGAAAAGGATATCGTCCGGCACCTCGAACGGCGCGAAGGCCCAGCCGATGTTTTCGCGCGTCGCGGCGATCTCCGCATCGCCCAGCGGCGCGCCATGCGTCTTTTCCGAACCGCCCAGATTAGGCGCTCCCTTGCCGATCACCGTGCGGCAGGCGATCAGAGACGGCTGGTCCGATTGCTGCGCCGCTTCGATTGCCGCCGCAACGGTTTCGGTGTCGTGGCCGTTCACCGACTGGACATGCCATCCAGCGGCTTTGAACCGCGCCGGCTGGTCCATCGATGTCGACAGGGAAGTGGGCCCGTCGATCGAGATCGCATTGTCGTCCCAAAAGACGATCAGCCGGGAGAGCTTCAGGTGACCGGCAAGATCGATCGCCTCGTGGCTGATGCCTTCCTGCAGGCAGCCGTCGCCGGCGATCGCGTAGGTGAAATGGTCGACGAGATCGGCGCCGTGGCGGGCAGCAAGCATGCGCTCCGCCAGCGCCATGCCGACAGCGGTCGAAATGCCTTGTCCAAGCGGGCCGGTCGTCGTCTCGATGCCAAGCGCATGGCCATATTCCGGATGTCCGGCGGTGCGGCTGCCCAGCTGGCGAAACCGCTGCAATTCTTCGATAGGCATGTCTTCAAAGCCTAGCAGGTAATGCAGCGCATACTGCAGCATCGAGCCGTGCCCGGCCGACAGCACGAAGCGGTCACGATCGGGCCAGTTGGGGGCCGACGGATCGATATTGATGAAGCGGCTGAACAGCACCGTTGCGACATCGGCCATGCCCATCGGCATGCCCGGATGACCGGAATTGGCCTTTTGGACACTGTCCATCGCCAGTGCGCGAATGGCGTTGGCCATGTCGCGCTCCGAGACGGCGGCGACGGGCTTCAGTGCTGCTGCTTGGCTGTTCATGGCGTCCTCCTCACGACACACGGTTCTTGCGTTCGATCAATTGCAGGATGAGCGGCGTCAGGATCAGCTGCATGGCAAGGTCGAGCTTGTTGCCGGGCACCACTATGGAATTCGGCCGCGACATGAACGAGTCGTGGATCATCGAAAGCAGGTAGGGGAAATCGATGCCGCGGGGATTGGCGAAGCGGATAACCAGCATCGATTCGTCGGGCGTCGGTATCCAGCGCGCGATGAATGGATTGGACGTGTCGACGATCGGCACGCGCTGGAAGTTGATGGCGGTCTGCGAAAACTGCGGGACGATGTAGCGGACATAGTCCGGCATGCGACGCAGGATCACGTCCATCACTGCCTCGGTGGAATAGCCGCGCGTTGCGCGGTCGCGATGGATCTTCTGGATCCATTCGAGATTTATGACCGGCACCACGCCGATCTTGAGATCCGCGTGCCTGGCCAGGTTGATCTTGTCGGTGACGACGCAGCCATGCAGGCCCTCGTAGAAGAGCAGGTCGCTCGGCGGAAATTCGCGCCATTCGGTGAAATGTCCCGGCGGCGTGCCGTACTGCTTCTCCTCATCCTCATCATGGATGTATGTGCGGGTCTTTCCGGTTCCCCGGCGGCCATATTCCTCGAATACCTCTTCGAGGATTGCCAGTTCATTGGCCTCGGCATGGAAGTGGGTGAAATTCGGATTGCCCGCCTTTTCCTCCTCGGCCACCTTCGCCTTCATCGTGGCGCGGTCGTAGCGATGGAAAGCATCGCCTTCGATGAAGGCGGCCCCGATGTTCTCGCGCCGGAAGATCAGCTCGAAGATGCGCTTGACAGAGGTGGTGCCTGCGCCCGACGACCCGGTGATGGTAATGATGGGGTGCTTTGCCGACATGGTCTTCAGGCCCTGAAAAGGCCGCGGCGGCTGAACAGCGGCGCGCGCTCGCCGATGGCGCTCGGCTCGGTGTGGTAGCGGGTGATGCGCGCGACTTCCCGCGCCGATCCGAAAACCATGGGCACGCGCTGGTGAAGGTTCTCTGGTTCGATTTCGAGGATGCGGGTGATCGTATCGGTGGCGGCACCGCCCGCCTGTTCGACGAGATAGGCGATCGGGTTTGCCTCATAGACGAGGCGCAGTCGCCCCTGGCGGTAAGTCTTGCGCTTGTCGCCTGGATACAGGAACACGCCGCCGCGCATCAATATGCGGTAACAGTCCGCGACCAGGGAGGCGATCCAGCGCATGTTGAAGTCCTTCTCACGTGGGCCTTCGGTGCCTTCAAGGCAGTCGTCGATGTAGAGCCGCACCGCCTCGTCCCAGTGCCGGTAGTTGGCGGCGTTGATGGCGAATTCCTGGGTACGCTGGGGGATGACCCGGCTCTCATAGGCCTGGACGAAGGTGCCGAGCCTGGTCGAGAGAACGAAGACATGGGTGCCGCTGCCGAGCGACAGAACCAGCGCCAGCTGCGGGCCGTAGATGAAGAAACCGGCGCCCAGCTGGTTCACGCCTGCCTGCAAAAACGAGGCGGCCGGATTCCCATCCGGCGCACCAATTGCAGGGAGGAGCGAGAAGACCGTTCCGATCGACACGTTGGTGTCGATGTTGGAAGAGCCGTCGAGCGGGTCGATGGCGATGGCAAGAGGCGCTTGCCTGTCGAGCAGCACCGGCTGCTCCAGTTCCTCGGAAGCGTAGAGCGCGACCGGAGCGTGGCGCATGGCGTCGAGGAAGATGTCGTCGGCGAAGACATCGAGATCCTTCTGGATGTCGCCGTCAGCATTGGCGCCGCGGGTTCCCGCAAAGGCCGTGCCGAGCACCCCTTGATTGATGGTGTTGCGGATCGTGGTGGCCGCCTGCGTCAGCTGACGGATGGTCGCTACGACGGCGGAGCGCAGTTCGTCCGGCTCGCCAAGATAGGAGTTCAGAAAAGCGTCGAGCGTTGCCGCTGGCATCGTAACCTCCCGATCCAGCCGCCTCTCCTCGGGTCGGCTGGATTGGGAAAGGAGAACAAACGACGCTGGATAAGTAAAATTCAATAACTTTACTCGGGCAGTAAAAAAATTTTAGTATGCCATATGAGAAACCTCACGCTTAAGCAATTCAAGACCGTTCAGGCAATCATCAGCCACGGAAAAATCGTCAGCGCGGCCAAGGTGTTAGGCCTGTCTCCTCCAGCGGTGACGATCCAGTTGCGGCAGGTGGAGGAGGAGTTCCAACTGGCCTTGTTCGACCGGACGTCGGACGGCATGCGTCCCACTGCCGCAGGTCTGGCCTTCGTCGAGACGGCACAGGCCATCGAGGAGCGGCTTCGTCTGCTCGAAGACAAGATGGATGCAATCAAGGGCGTGCGCGCCGGCAGCTTGCGGCTCGGCGTCGTTTCCACGGCCAAATATTTCGCACCGCGGCTGATGGCCGCCTTCATGAAGGAACATCCCGATATCGACATGCGCCTTGCCATCGGCAACCGCGCCGAGACGATCGACAATCTGAAGAACCACGACATCGATATCGCGCTGATGGGACGCCCGGCCAAGGAAATCCCGGTGCGTGCTTCGGTCTTCGGCGATCACCCGCTGGTCATCATCGCACCGCCCGACCACCCGCTGGCGTCGGCACGCGACATTTCCAAGGAGCGGATCGCCGAGGAGCATTTCCTCATTCGCGAGCCCGGCTCCGGAACGCGCATCTCACTGGAAATATTTTTGAGCGACGTGCCCGGCCGCATCGACGATCTCGGCGTCGAGATGGGCTCGAACGAGACCATCAAGCAGGCGGTGATGGCCGGGCTCGGCATCGCCTTCATCTCTGCCCACACCATCGCTGCCGAAACCGAAGCTGGCCGGCTGGTCATCCTCGACGTCGTCGGCATGCCGATCCGTCGGCAATGGTTTTCGGTGATGCGCAGCGATCACGCGATCTCGCCGGCGATGGCGACCTTCCACGATTTTCTGATGCGCAAGGGCGCGATGTACCTGCCACTGTTCGGCAAGCTCTATCCGCACGAGGAACTGAGCAGTAGAGGTCGCGCGAGTTAGGGCGCGCGGTCCAGGCAAACGCTTCAGATAAACGATGGTGTGTATCAGCGGCGGCTGTGACCTCCTGACCGATGTTCACGAGCCGAGGCATCGCTGGTGGCACGCATTTGCGGAGCCGAGGCGACCGCCCTCCAAGCGCTGGCCCACGCGGTAGCGCCCCCCGCGTTCACGGAACGGGTGGGCTTTGACTGAGCGTCTGCTAGCCTACAATTGGTTCGGCGACAGCTTCTTCGAGGCCAGCTGCCGCTTGGGCGGCAAGACCGCCGGCCGCTGCTTGTGAATCGTAAAATTCCTCAAGTGCATAGACTCTGCCCCACTGCAGGGTGAACACGTGGAGACCACGGTTGACGTACGACGCGTCGCCATTGAGCAGCGTTGCGGTGCCGTCCCACTGGGCAAACACGGTAGTATGCCACGGCCAGCCCTTCACCCAGATGTGGTTGACCGTGAGATGGAGATTGGGCAGGACGCGGCCGAGGCGCTCAAACCAGCGGCGCATGGCTTCTTTGTCGTGGCGCTCACCACCAAGCGCGTGGGCGCCGGAAACGCGGTGATGGACATGCAGCGCGAGTGCCTTCACCGCCTCATCCCAGCGATGGTTGTTGACGTGGTCGAAGCTCTCTCGGATCGATTTCTCGACAAAATAACTGTATAGCATTTGACCTCTCCCCAAACTTATTCGATGGCGTGATCGAGGCACCGTCTGGCGAGCCGAGCGGACGCGAGAGCCCACGGCCAGCAGCACGCCGGCTGCGGTCTGAACTTCGGCTCAGCGTATTGTCGCGTCGGCTCGCAGATGCATGTCAGTCTCGGTCGAGACCGTCACCTCATCTCCGGACCTTGAGAACGCGTAGAGCGAGTCCTGGTGGCCCGGCATGGAAAAGGCCACGGAGTCGTCGTCGGCGAGACCCATGACGACGCGCAGCGGATCGCCCCCGGTCTTCAGCGCGAAGGTGGCGGTGACCTCCAGGAGGCCGCCGTCGACCGGGACGTAGTAGACCACCATGTCAAGGTGTCCCTCGTGCAGGCTGCCGCCCTCGATCGGGCGTCCGATGGTGGCCTCCTCGGCAAAAGCCGGGGCCGCAAGAAACAGCGCAGCCAGGAGCGATGCGCTTAAGGTTTTGCGGATCATTTCGTATCTCCTTTTTAGATTGCGTTCGAACTCTATATAGGCTATAGATTACGAACGCAATCAAAAAAAGAGGTCAACAATGCGCGTAAGTCGTACCCGGGCCGCAGAAAACCGAGAAACCGTAATCAACGTGGCAAGCCGCCTTTTTCGGGAGCGCGGCTTTGATGGTATCGGCCTTAAGGATCTGATGAAGGGTGCCGGACTGACCCAAGGCGCGTTTTACAAGCAGTTCGCATCCAAGGACGACCTGGCGGCGCAGGCGTCCAGGCGGGCGATGGAGAGCGCCACCCGTCGATGGTCGGCCGCGACTGCGGCAAACCCTGATGATCCGCTTGGCGCGGTGATCGCGTTCTACCTCAGTATGGACCATCGCGGAGAAAAGATGGACGGCTGCCCGATCGTGGCGCTCGGCTCGGATGCCGCCAGACAGGGCAAGGACGTGAAAGCGCCGTTCGAAGCCGGGATCAAGGAGCATCTCGAGATCCTCGGCCGTTTCATTGCTGAGACCAGTGACGGGGAGTTCGATGGCAGGGCCATGGCCATTCTCTCGACGATGGTCGGTGCGCTGATGTTATCGCGCGTCATCAACGATCCTGACCTCGCGCAGGCCTTTCTGGATGCGGCGGCCAATCAGGTTCGTGAATCAGCCGGCACTTGAACGGCGTCGCGGCGCCTGCGGCGCGCCCAAACTGACAGGAAAATAGATGCGACGGATTGTTGTTACGGGCATGGGAGCGGTTACGCCCCTTGCTGCCGATGTTGAAACGTCCTGGTCGCGTCTCCTGGCCGGCCGCTCGGGCATCCGGAGGCTTGCGGATGATGTGGTGTGCGACCTGCCGGCGAAGGTCGGCGGGGTGGTGCCCTCCACAGAAGAAGATCCGGACGCTGGTTTCGATCCGGAAGCCATCCTTCCGCCGAAGGATCAGCGCAAGGTAGACCGGTTCATTCTCTTTGCGCTGGCCGCAGCACAAGAGGCGCTCGCCCAAGCAAGATGGGCCCCCGTCTCGGAAGCGGATCGCTTGCGCACGGCCACGATCATCGCCTCGGGCGTCGGCGGGTTCCCGGCCATAACCGAGGCGGTGCGCACGGTCGACCGGCGCGGCGTCCGCCGTCTATCACCTTTTACGGTGCCGTCCTTCCTGGTGAACCTCGCGGCAGGCCACGTCTCGATCCGCTATGGCTTCAAAGGTCCGCTCGGTGCACCCGTGACGGCGTGCGCGGCCGGCATTCAGGCGATCGGCGATGCGGCTCGCCTAATCCGCGCCAACGAGGCCGATATTGCCGTGTGCGGCGGGACGGAAGCATGCATGAATCTTGTCAGCCTCGGTGGGTTTGCCGCGGCACGCTCGCTTTCGACGTCCTTTAATCACCGTCCTGATGAGGCCTCCCGACCGTTCGACAAGTCGCGGGACGGCTTCGTCATGGGCGAAGGAGCCGGCATGCTGGTCATCGAGGAATTGAGCCACGCGCTGGCGCGCGGCGCAAGACCGCTGGCCGAGCTTGTCGGCTACGGCACGACGGCGGATGCTCATCACGTCACCTCCGGTCCCGAGGACGGCGACGGTGCGCGCCGGGCCATGGAGATCGCAATCGCCCAAGCAGGGATTTCGCCCCGCGAGGTTCGTCATCTCAATGCCCATGCGACCTCCACGCCGGTGGGCGACCTGGGTGAGATCGAAGCGATCAAGAGCGTGTTCGGGCGCGATTTCGCGATAGCTGTCAGTGCAACGAAATCGGCGACCGGACACCTGCTCGGAGCCGCCGGCGGGCTCGGAGCAATCTTCGCAATCCTGGCGCTCAGGGATCAGATGGCACCGCCGACCCTCAATCTGAGCGCTCCCGATCCGGCCGGCGACGGGATCGACTTCGTCGCAAACCGGGCCCGGCCGATGGCGATGGGCTATGCAATCTCCAACGGCTTCGGCTTCGGAGGCGTTAATGCCAGCGCGCTGTTCCGGCGCTGGACGGATGATCTGGCCGGCGCGAGTACCGGAGGCGCTCATGATTGACGCCTTTCGCTCCGAGCTTTCGTGCTTCTCCCACGCCAATCCAAAACGAAGAAAGAAGTGACCTCCATGAACAAGACCAATCTAGGCGTCGCCCTGGTGACGGGGGCATCCAGCGGTATCGGGCACACAACGGCCAAAGCCCTGCTGAACGCGGGCTTTCGCGTGTTCGGAACCAGCCGTCGCGCGGTCGTCGACCGATCCGATGGCGTTACCATGCTGGCCTGTGACGTAACCGATGACACGTCCGTGGCGAAACTTGTCCAGGACGTGCTGGCCGAGACCGGGCGCATCGACCTGCTTGTCAACAATGCCGGCGTTGGCCTGCTTGGTGGCGCGGAGGAGTCCTCGATGGCCCAGGCCAAGTCGTTGTTTGACGTGAACGTCTTTGGCGTTATGCGAGTAACCAAAGCGGTGTTGCCGACAATGCGCCGCCAAGGCAAGGGCAGAATCGTCAATTTGAGCTCGGTGCAGGGGTTCATTCCAGCTCCCTATTTCGCGCTTTATTCGTCGACCAAGCATGCCGTTGAGGGCTATTCCGAATCGCTCGACCACGAACTGCGTACTTTCGGAATTCGCGTCGTGTTGGTGGAGCCCGCCTATACCCGCACCTCATTTGAAGAAAATCTCGCCAGGCCGGATCAGTTGCTTGACATCTATGACTCTGCGCGCGCCGGCATGAATGCAGCTGTGCGGAAAGCGATGGAAAAAGGCGATGCGCCGGAAGTGGTGGCCAGGACCGTTTTGGTGGCTGCGACCGATCCCGCTCCGAAGAGGCGCTATGCGGCTGGAAAAATGGCGCGCCAGGTCAGTTTCCTGCGCCGTTTCGTCCCCGCATCCGCTTTCGACAAGAGCCTGCGAAAGCAGAACGGACTGCCGGTCTGAGGTCGACAACAATGATATTCCTGTTTCGGTCGAGCCCATGCGAGAGCGCGTTCCAGGAGTCACATTTTTTGGCACTGGCACAGCCGGACGCGCATCTTCGATGCGCGCGCGTCCGCGACCGAGCCCTGCGGTCGTTGGCGTTAGATTAGCGCCATGTTATATTGCGGCGCGAAAGAGCGGGGGCCACGTTCCTTTCACACCCGTAAGTGATCCGTATGTGCGATCCCTGCAGACTGGTCGGTATCACGGAAACTCCCGGGCATGGGGTTCGGGAATCGAAGGGGACAAGGGGTAATGCTCTACACGCTCGTTATGATGGTCTGCCTGACGGATGTGCCGCAGACCTGTGAACAACGCGAACAGATGGTGGATGGCCTGGCGATGAATCCCGGGACCGCCTTCATGCAGGCGCAATCGCTGGTAGCCCAGTGGATCGAGACGCATCCCGGTTATTTCGTTCAGCGCTGGCGCGTGCTGCCCGGCCGTGGATCGTGATATCCGCCGCGAAGATCGAATGAGGTTCTATTTCTTCGCGGCGAGCGTTTCCGAGACGGCCTTGGACAATTGATAAAGCCGCTGCTCGATTATCGTCGGCACTTCACAGACGTAGGTCAGTGATTGGACGCGTTCATTGAAAATTCGCGTTGCGAATTTCAGCTGTTCGGTTCGCCGATCGATCTCTTCGGGATCCGCATCGGGCTTTGTCCGCAATGCATCGACCTCGGACGCTTCCTTGCGCAACGCGGCGGCCATTTCGAGCTGCTTGTGGGCGTAGCGGGAAATGCCGGAGATCACCTGCGAGCGCTCGGCGTCCAGGTGGTCGAACATGCCTTGCACCATCATCGCCATTTTGGGTGCACGTTGCTCGGCCGGCAAGGAGGCCGCGAAATCCCTGATCTTCTTTTGAGCTTCCGCAATCGGCATCCGGCGAGCTGCCACTTCCTCGATCAGGGCGGAGATGGTGGGGTCCTTCGACCAGTCCTTCGCGGCTGAAGGAAGATCCGGTCCGCTCCAGATCTGGCCGAGCGAGAGTTGCGGCACCTTGCGCTGCATGCAGGGCCAGTCCGGATCGGTGTTTGCCGCCATGGCGTTGACGCCCGGCGCGAGCATGGCGACCAGAGCCAGACCGCGAACATGGATCATTCGCGCCATCAGGCATTTCCTCCCGTGTCCTGTTTGCGGGTCATCAGGCCGCGCGAAGGGTCGTAGGCGATGATGGCGGCGGCAAGGAACAGCAGCGTGCAGCCGGCAACGACGCCCAGCGACAGCCAGTCAACCTGGCCGTAGAAGGCGAAGCGGATCAGTTCGACGGCGTAAGTAAATGGATTGGCGAGGCAGATTTTGTAGAGCAGGGGGCTAGCCTCCTGGATACGCCACAAGGGATAGAGTGCCGGAGAAGCGAAATAGCCGGGAAAGATGACGAAGTTCATGATGCCAGCGAAGTTTTCGAGCTGCTTGATCATTGAGGACAGAAGCATGCCGAGCGCGCACAGCATCATGCCTGACAGGAACAGCGCCGGCAGCACGGTGAGATAGCCAAGCGGCGGCGCCTTGACGCCCCAGAACCAGGCAACGATCAGGAACGCGTAGACCTGCGCGATCGACACGGCGACACCGGCGAGCATCTTCGAGATCAGTAAAAACCAACGCGGGAAGGGGCTGACCAGCAGGGTGCGCATGTTGCCCATTTCGCGATCATAGACCATCGACAGCGAAGACTGCATGCCCGAAAACAGCAGAATCATACCGCACAGGCCCGGCGTGATGTAGACCTCGTAGAGCACGTAGGTCTTGTAGGGCGGGATGATCGATACGCCGAGCACCTGCCGGAATCCGGCGGCAAAAATGAACAGCCAGACGAGCGGCCGAACCAGCGAGGATATAAAGCGCTCGCGCTGATGCAGGAAGCGCAGGCACTCCCGCACGACGATCCCTTTGAGGCAAACGAGGTAGTGGTGGAGCCCAAACTGTTCGAACTTCACCGGCGTGAGGGCGGCGACTTTTGCGGGCATTGCGGGAGCGCTCATGGCGACATCTCCGCGATGCCGCTTGTTTCGATGCGGTTGAGCCTGGAAAAGGCGTCGCGGATCGAACTGGCACCGCTCGTCGCAACGACATCGGCCACCTTACCCTTGGCAACCAGGTCGCCCTGCCGCAGCACGACGACATGGTCGCCGTCTTCGACCTCATCGATCAGATGCGTCGCCCACAGCACGCCGATGCCCTCGGTTTCGACGAGTTTGCGGATGGTGGCCAAAATGCCCGCACGCGACTGGATGTCGAGACCGACCGTCGCCTCGTCGAGCAGCAGCAGGGAAGGGCGGTGGAGCAGCGCCCGCGCGATCTCGATGCGCCGCATTTGGCCGCCGGAAAGACTGCGTGCCTTGTCATGCTGACGGCCCTGCATGTTGACTGTATCGAGCAGCGCGGCAATGCGCTGCCGGGCTTGGTGTCCGCCAATGCCATGCAGCGAGGTGTGGTAGGAGAGGTTCTGGTGGACGCTGAGGTCGAGGTCGAGCGTGCGTGCCTGGAATACGATGCCGACACGCCTGAGCGCTTCGCCCGAAGCGCGGCTGACGTCATGGCCGAAGATGCGGATCGATCCGCGGCGGGTGCCGTAAAGATGGCTGATCAGTGAGAACAAAGTTGTCTTGCCGGCCCCATTGAGGCCGAGCAGAACGGTGAAAGTTCCCGGCGCGATCGAGAATGAGACGTCCTGGAGCGCTCGCTTCGGACCATAGGAATGGCTGATGCCGGCAACATCGAGCGCTGCCACCTCCTCTCCAGCTCCGCTTGTCCTCACATGCTGCATGCCGCTGGCTCCTTCGGGGCGCGCTGGTCATCTAGTGCACTTGCAACATCCCCGCGGCAAATAGTCATCACGTCGGCCTCTCTGATCATTGCTGCGGTCTAGTGGGGCGATATGGCCACGCCCCAAGGCTGCTGGCCCACCGTAACCGATTGAACCGGCTCGTCCGTCGCCGTGTCGATGAAGGTGATGTCGTTGGAATTGCCGTTGGTGGTGATCAGCGTCTTCTGATCGGGGGTGAAGTCGAGATGCCAGACGCGCTGGCCGACCAGGATGTATTTTTCCACCTCGTAGGTTTCGGTGTTGATGACGGCGACGTGGTTCGCTGGGCCGAGCGCGACATAGGCTTTCTTGCCGTCCGCGCTGATTGCGATGCCGACCGGCTGGATGGTTTCGGGCCGCAGTCCCGCAATCGCGAACTGGATCTTCTTCACCACCTCGCGTTTGAGACTGTCGATGACGCTGACGGTACCGCCGATTTCGGCACTGACCCAGATCTGTGATCCGTCGGGCTTGAATTGCGCAAAGCGCGGACGCGTGTCGACCAGGACGTTGTCGGTCACCTCATGGCTGTCGGTATCGATGAAATGCGCCATGCTGGTGGTTTCGGAGGTGTTGACCATGGTTTTGCCATCGGGACTGACGGCCATGCCTTCAGGCTCCACCCCAACGGGAATCTCGGTCATGACCTGCTTGCTCTCGATGTTGATCGCGGTGACGAGATTGTCGTCCTCGTTGGCGACGTAGAGCGTCTTGCCGTCGGGCGAAAGCACAAACAGTTCGGGATCGGGGCCTGATGGCAGCGTGCCAACGATCTGCAGCGTCGCGGTATCGATGATTTCGATCGTATCGTCATCGCTGGCGCACAAATAGATGAACTTGCCGTCATGCGAGATGGTGATACCGCGCGGCCTCTGGCCGACTTCGACGGTCTTCACCACTTGCATCGTCGCCGTGTCGACGACCGTTATCGTATTGTCTTTCTCGTTGGAGACATAAACGGTGTAAGCCCACGCCGGATTGGCCATGAAGCCGAGAATGGCGAGTGCGCAAGCTCGTCTCTGCACGAAAATTCCTCCCGATTGGTTCTACTTAAGGACGCATTTCGTTTCCGGCTGATCGACGCCGAGCGTATCGAGCTCGGAGATTTGGTGAAGATAACCCTCCTGTGGCGATGTCGAGACCACGGATTTGGTGTCGCCGAGCAGGATTGGCTGGCGAAGCTGATGGTTCCACTTGCGGAAGGTCAGCTTCTGTCCTTTGAAGGCGGCGACCGAGAAATCGTCCGAGCGGATGTAGTCGCTGATCTTCTTCGGATCGTCGCCATTAGTCCGTGTGCTGGCTTCGCCCACCGCCCGCACCGCCGTCCAGGCCGACATATCCTTGGACAGCATTCGCCGGCCGGTCGTCCTCAGGAAACGGCTTTGCATTTGAATGCCACCCCATTGCTCGCTCGCGGGATGCCAGGACGATGCGACAAGACCGGCCGTGCCGGCGACCAGCCGCGGTGTCCAGGTGCGGTAGGGCACGTAGGTTCCGAACACCTCGCTCTCATCGGCGACAAGCACCACGTCATGCTCCGGCAGATCCTGCGTGAACACGGAGATCTGCTGCTGTATCTGCGTGGCGCCGGTGTCGGTGCGGCGCGCCGTGCCGGTGTCTTTGAATTCCTTCTCGGCGACGATCTGACCGCCGAAGCGGGCCGCCGCGCGGCGCAACGCGTCCGCATAGAGATGATCCTGCTCATGCGAACCGTAGAGCAGCACCCAATTCGGCCATTTCTTTACCACGAGATACTGCGCCAGCGCGTCGGCCAGCATGCTTCGTGTCGGCGCGACATGGAAAATATTTATGCGGCAGTCTTCCTCGCGCAGGCTGTCGTCTGTGGCACCGACATTGAAGACCAGAACGCCCTTGTCGCGGGCGATGTCGGCGATCGACAGCAATTGCCTGGCCGAGAGGTCAGCGACAACATAGCGGTCACCTTTGGCAATCAGATCGTTGAACGCCTGAACCGTGTCGGCGTCCGGCTTGACCTCGGCTATGTCGAGGCTGAATTTCTGGCTGAGGAACTTTCCTGTCGTGTTGTTATCGCCGATCGCCACATTGGCGCCGGCGACACCTTCGTCGCGTGGCGGCAGGTCCAGCAGGGAAAGCGCCAGTTGCGGCGCGTAGGCCCGCAAATAACCTATTCTGATTTCGGTTATCTTTCTTTCCGGCCTGTCGGCTGCGAGCGGTTGCTTGCCCGTCACTTCCTGGGCCATCACGCCTGTAACGTTGGCGGTCTGGAAAAAAAAGCACAAAAAGGCCGCGAGAGTGCCTGGCACCGCGCTCGTCATCGATAAAACTGCCCATTCTTGCACTAAAGTCCGATTGTTCCCGGACCAGCGCGAATTCAAGGTGCCCACAATGAGCTTAGCGGACGCCACAAGATTTATCAAAGCCGTGCAAGTGGACTTACGTGTCTGCTTTAGTCCTATGCCTTTTCGAGGATACGGCGATGAATGAGCGTGTTGCGGTCTCATCCGCAGCAATGGCGAAATGAGAAACTCTATGGGTCGTCATGGGAGGATTGCCTGATGAAAACGCGCGCCGCTGTCGCCGTCGCCGCCGGAAAGCCGCTGGAGATCATGGAGGTCGACCTCGAAGGTCCGCGTGATGGCGAGGTGCTGGTCGAGATCAAGGCAACCGGCATCTGCCACACCGACGAGTTCACGCTGTCGGGCGCCGACCCGGAAGGCCTGTTTCCGGCGATCCTCGGCCATGAGGGCGCCGGCATCGTCGTCGACGTCGGCAAGGGCGTCTCCTCGGTCAGGAAGGGTGACCATGTCATCCCGCTCTATACGCCGGAATGCCGGCAGTGCCCGTCCTGCCTGTCGCGCAAGACCAATCTGTGCACCGCCATCCGCGCCACGCAGGGACAGGGCTTGATGCCGGACGGCACCTCGCGCTTCTCGATCGGCAAGGACAAGCTGTTCCACTACATGGGCTGCTCGACCTTCTCCAACTTCACCGTGCTGCCCGAGATCGCGGTGGCCAAGGTCAATGCCGACGCCCCGTTCGACAAGATCTGCTACATCGGCTGCGGCGTCACCACCGGCATCGGTGCTGTGATCAACACGGCCAAGGTCGAGCAAGGCGCGACGGCGGTCGTGTTCGGCCTCGGCGGCATCGGCCTCAACGTCATCCAGGGCCTGCGCCTTGCCGGCGCCGACATGATCATCGGCGTCGACCTGAACAACGACAGACGAGCCTGGGGCGAGAAATTCGGCATGACGCATTTCGTCAATCCGAAGGAGATCGACGGCGATGTCGTGGCCCATCTCGTCAACATGACCAAGCGCGGCGCCGACCAGATCGGCGGCGCCGACTACACGTTCGACTGCACCGGCAACACCAAGGTGATGCGGCAGGCGCTAGAATCGTCGCATCGCGGCTGGGGCAAGTCGGTCATCATCGGCGTTGCCGGCGCCGGCCAGGAGATCTCGACGCGGCCGTTCCAGCTGGTCACCGGCCGCACCTGGATGGGCACCGCCTTCGGCGGCGCGCGCGGCCGCACCGACGTGCCGAAGATCGTCGACTGGTACATGGCCGGCAAGATCGAGATCGATCCGATGATCACCCACACGCTGAAGCTCGAGGACATCAACAAGGGCTTTGACCTGATGCATGAAGGCAAGTCGATCAGGAGCGTCGTGGTTTACTGAGGACGAGAAAGCCGCCGGCAAACCAGCCAGCGGCCGAAAAATGCAGATGTTCAACACGGGAGGAGACAAAAATGCCGGAAAAACTGCATCCTAAAATCGACAATGGACTGCCACGGGAAAAGGCCGACTTTGCCGGCGGCACGCTGGTCTGCGCCTGCACCAGCAACCCGGTCAAGGTGAAGGTCAAGGGCCAGATCGCCCATAACCATGCCTGCGGCTGCACCAAATGCTGGAAGCCGGAAGGCGCGCTGTTCTCGGTCGTGGCGGTTGCCGGTACAAACGACGTGACGGTGACCGAAAACGGCGACAAGCTGAAGATCGTCGATCCGGGCGCGCTGATCCTGCGCCATGCCTGCACCGGCTGCGGCGTCCACATGCACGGCCCGGTCGAGCGCGACCACGCTTTCAAGGGGCTGTCGTTCATCCATCCCGAACGCTTCCAGGAAGACGGCTGGGCGCCGCCGGGCTTCACCGCCTTTGTCTCCTCGATCATCGAGTCCGGTGTCGATCCGAGCCGCATGGACGGCATAAGGTCACAGCTGAAGTCGATCGGGCTCGAACCTTATGATTGCCTCAATCCAGGACTGATGGACTATATCGCCACCTGGACGGCCAAGAGATCCGGCGCGTTGCCGGCCTAACGACTGATCAGACACTATCCTTGGGGGCCGGACGAAATCGCCCGGTCCCACGCGTTGGAACGAACGCAGGCGAGCGCGTAGACGGACACGATTCGTAAGTCATTGCCGACGTGCTGTCAGCCTCGGGGGGCGTTGGGCTCAACGGGAATACGCTGAAATTGGTCCAACCGGATCGTATAGCTTCAAGATCAGCGACTGCGATCAGTTGGTTCTGGCTTGGCGCGGCCCAGATCGTGGACTACAGCTTGGATATCGCGGGCAAATTCGCGCCCAAAGCGCGATGGCGGCAAGGTGGTGCTCCTTACCAGTACGGCATCGAGCGCCTAGCGGGGCTTGAACGGCAACACCATCAGCTTGCTGCGTTTTGTCCAGGAAACCAGCCCGTATACCAGCGCGACCCCAGGCCAGCCGATACCATCGGTGCGGCCGCGAACAAGGCGGGCGTCGGGGAAGCGTCGTGTGGCGGCCGGCAACAGTGCGAAAGCCGGCGGTCACTGGCTGTCACGCGAAGCCGGAAGTCGGTCACGACCTGTCTCTGTTTCAATGGATCTGTCGCCGGCACATTCGGCCGATTTGGGCCACCGGGCAAGGCATTGCATTTCAGAACGGCCACATCTCCCGCATGCGCCGCGGAAATCATGGGCACATTCTGCTTTAGCCGGCCAAGATGGCAATGTACTATTTGCCAATAAGCTGACCATGGTTGCAGGATTATTCTAGGCCAGACCAAACCGAAATGAAGCTGATGACCGATCGCGCCAGGTTCCTGATCATTGACGACCATCCGTTGTTTCGCGAGGCGCTGCACAGCGCCGTGCAGATGGCCTATCCGGAGGTCGACACGGTGGAGGCGCGCTCGATTGCCGAGGCGCTCGAGCTTCTGACGGATGCCAAGCCGTTCGACCTGGCGCTGCTCGATCTCAGTATGCCCGACGTGCATGGGTTTGACGGGCTGCTGCAGCTCAGGACGCGTTATCCGCGCCTGCCGGTGGTCATCGTCTCCGGCTATGAGGAACCGAAGATCATTTCCGAGGCGCTGTCCTACGGTGCGGCCGGCTTCATCCCGAAATCGGCGCGCAAGAGCGACCTTGCGGCCGCCATTCGCTCGGTGATGGAAGGCGCGATCTATGTTCCCGAGACTTATGAAGGCCGGCCGCGCGACGCCGACAGCACCGACCGCGCCGAGATGGTGCAGCGCCTGGCTACGCTGACGCCGCAGCAGCTCAAAGTGCTGCAGATGCTGCGCCAGGGCCTGCTCAACAAGCAGATCGCCTATGAGCTGCAGGTCGGCGAGACCACAGTCAAGGCGCATGTCTCCGAAATCCTGCGCAAGCTCAACGTCTACAGCCGCACACAGGCGGTGATCGAGGTCTCGAAGCTCGACAATGCCGAGCTTTTTCGCGATCCGGCGGGGTTTTGAGAGCGCTCGCTAAAAAGCGCACTGTCACTGTAGTCGACCGCACTCGTGTCACCGCAATCGAACTAGACTAGCCACGGCTCTCACGTTCCTGACACCAGCTAAGCAACCCGCGCCTCTCTAGTCAGATCAAATTCACGCGGCGATTGCTCTGCAGCAGTTAGCCGCTTTCCCGCGTCTAGTAAAATGGCGGCCCCCGGTCCAACGTAGAATGCTTTAGTTTTACTAAATTGCTTTTTGAATGCTCTATTAAAAGCTTCATTAGCTCCTGAGCGAGCGGCGTGTCGGAGACCGTAGCCACGCGGCCATTTATCACAACATCTTCAGCCCATCGCCCACCAGGGGAAAAAGTTACTGTGTCCGGATTGCTAAGCTGATCTAGCGAATACCGGATGCCGGAAGGTGTTTTTATCGGCCTCACCTCAATGGGCACAGCGTGGCCAGTGACAAGAAATGATCGACCGCTAGAAGCCGATTCAGTGGTTGATTGCCCAAGAGTTGGAATTTGCATTCTATTGCTAAAAAGAGTCGAATTCCATCTTGGGAAAATGACCCATGAGGATGTATTTTATCGAAATTTCACGTTCTACTGCCTCCAATACGGGAAGAAGATCGTCCTTTAGCGCGAAGAAGTGAATCTGCTTCATATGAATTACCGCCTAGGCACAAGTAATGGCTGGAATACGGTGACCCGTATGCTGGGAAGATACGACCAGTTCAAGCCAGCAGATGTGCCAGCAACGCCCTCAATTGCGCTGGTTTCAGCGGCTTGCGCATCAGCTCGATGCCGGCGGCGCGGGCGGCGTTGGCGACTGTCTCCGAACCGTCGGCGGTGACGATGAGCGCCGGCACGGCGCGACCGAGATAATCACGGACCTCGGCGATTGTGGTGGTGCCGAGGTCGCCGCCGTCGAGATGCTGGTCGGCTATGACAATATCTGGCAACCAGTCGGTATCGCCAAGCATGTCGAGCGCGTCACCGGTCGAGGTGGCGGGGCGCACCAGGCATTGCCAGCGCTCGAGCAGGGAGGTCATCGCCTGCAGCACGTCGATGTCGTTCTCGACCAGCAGCACCCTTGTGCCGAACAGACCGTAGCCGCGCGGCCGTTCCATGTCGACGGTGCTGGCGATTGGATCGGCCGTGTCGCCGATCCCGACCGGAACGTCGATATGGAAAATCGTGCCATGTCCGACCTTCGACGAAAACGTGACGGGATGGCCGAGGGCCGCGGCGATGCGGCGCACGATGGCCAGCCCCAACCCCAGCCCGCCGGCGGCAAGCCCGGCATCGGTCGGGATCACGCCGCGATGGAATTCCTCGAACACCGCCTCGCGCTGGTCGTCGGGGATGCCGCAGCCGGTATCGGCGACGTCGATGCGGATGGTGTCGCCGCGATGCCTGGTGCCGACCAACACGCCGCCCGAGCGGGTATAGCGCAGTGCATTGGACAGGATGTTCTGCAGGATGCGGCGCAGCAAGGTTCGGTCCGAACGAACGAGCGCATCGACCGGCCGGAACTTCAGCGTCAGCCCCTTCATCTCCGCGACCGGCTGAAAATCCGAGCGCAGAGACGAAAACAGCGTCTCCAGGCTGACATCGGTGATGTCGGGCTGCACGACGCCGGCATCGAGCTTGGAAATGTCGAGCAAGGTGCGGAGCAGGTCCTCCATCGTCTCCAGCGATCGCTCGACCTGGCGGACCAGCTTTCTGCCTTCCTCGCTGGTCTGTACTTCGGCAAGCGCCGAGACCGACAGATGCGCGGCGTTCAGCGGCTGCAGCACGTCATGGCTGGCGGCCGCCAGGAACCTGGTCTTGGACAGGTTCGCCAGCTCGGCGTTTTCCTTGGCTGCGTTCAAGTCGATGTTCGACTGCTCCAGCCGGCGCAAGGTCGAATGCAGCTCTTCGGTGCGGCTGCGCACCCGGCTTTCAAGCGAAATGGCGGTCTGGAACAGCGAAAAGGCATTGCCTTGCTGGTCCATGGAACGCTCGACGCGGCTGATCAGCGCGGCGTTGATCTTCTTCAGCCTTTCCAGGTCGTCGATGTTCCTGAGCGGCATCCCGGATTTCCTACTCCGCCGCTTCGGCCGCCTTGCGTTCGCCGAAGGCGATGCCGGTGAAGGTCTGGTTCAGATGCATCGAACGGTACTGTTCGCCATAGGTGCCGAAGCCGAGGACGTTGTTGACCTTGTAGAGTTCCGAAATCTCGCGATAGACCTGCCGATTGCGCGCGTCGAGCCGGCGCAGCACGCAGTCGAAACCGAGGATCAGGTCAATGCCGCCAAGCCTTTCGCTGACGTCGCTGAGCGCGGCGCGGGTCGCCTCGACCATGTCCTTAGGCTGGGCGACGGCAAGCACGACACCATCGTCGATGGCGCAGAAGAACGACAGCGAGCCGTCCGCGTGCATCTTCTGGATTGAACGGCAGTAAAATTCGCCGCCGACTTTCACCACCACCGGGTGTGAGGCAAAACTCAGTGGCGTCAGCATCTGCGCGACGACGCCGACCGAGGCGGCATATTCCTCGGCGGCAATGGTGGCGTTGAATTCGCGCACGATGCGGTGGTCGGGATCGGATGCCGTCACCACCAGCTTCTCGTCGGTGGGAACGAAATTGTCGGTTTTGAACACGTGGAAAGGAATTTCCGTGGTGATCAGCACGATGATGGCGCTGTCGGAGGTCACTTTGCCGTTCGAGATCAGCCGCGTTGTCTCGAATTTCAAATCATCGCCAGCCGACCCGCCGATCAGTGGGATGTCGTCGAGCCCCCAATGGATGGCGGAGGTCACCGCTTCTTCGGCATAAGACAGGCCATCGATCAAGCAGAGCGCGAAAGTGGTGTCGGCTCGCTCGTGCCCGAGGCGCTCGTGTAACGAACGCCTCAGCGCCTCGACTTCGCCGGTAATCCCGTCCATGCCTGATGAGGACAGATTTTCGATCATGGTGCTGGCTGCCGAAAACGATACGGAGGGAAGCAGCATAGCCAGGATCTGGCCTTCCTCCAGCCCCTTGGGCGTTATCTCACCGGCTGTCGAGCAGCCGGCATAGTGGAGCGCCGGCGCGTGGGTCTTCAGCGCTTCCGACAGGGCGACGGCCTCTATGAGGCTCTGCGAGAAAAACAGGAGGGCAAACCCGGCGTCAATGGCCGCTGCTTCCGCTGCCACCGCCCGGGCGAACGCATCCGCGTCAGATTCGTCGGTCGTGAGCACCGAAAGGCCGCATGCATAGCGCGCCCGTGACTTGGCCAGCGGCTTCCTCCTCCATTTCCTCCAACGCTCTTTTTTGTGCGCGTCTGGCGCGCCGGCGTCGAGGTCATTGTTGTCTTGAAGCGGTGCTTTGGCAATGAGCCAACATGATGGATTTGAAGTTTCTGCCGTTTGACGGCGTCCGCGCAGCCACTCACAGACGAAAGGCCGCATCGCACCGCCATCCGTGCAACGAAGGCCCAGCTGAATTTGCCGCAGGCGAATGTCCACGGATCACGGCTGGCAGGCTCGACGTGCCAAGAATGGGGCAGGATATCGCGCTTAGCGGTTGCCGCTTTGGACAGGGTGCCAGTCTAGCCTGGCGGTTGTCGTGGTCAATCCGGGGCAGGTGACAGCCTACGCCAATGCGCTCGGCAAGCGGGCCAGGACCGACACCACCGATGCTGCTGTAACGCTGCCTTCGTTGGGTCGAGCAAGCGGCAAGTGCCCGTTGCGCGGCACCGAAGCCGAGGCCCTGGCCGGGCTCGTCGCTCGCCGCCGTCAGATTGTGCGGATGATCGCAGCCGAGAGAGCTATGCCCGCACCGCCATGGCAACGCAGGCACCAAAGAGCATCCAGCCAAAAGGAAAAAGACCGGCTGGAGAAGGTGTTGTTTCGCGGTTATTTCCGATCGCTTAGACTCAATTAGGCGACTTTGAGATCTTTCATCGCCTTTTCAACGACATCCTTGATCGGCCTCGATACATCTTCGGCAGCCTTGGTCGTCACGGCCTGAAATTCCTTGGCCTGCTCGACGGTCTTTTCGAGCTGCGTGCGCAAGAAGGCAGTCTGGAGTTCGATGAACTCGGACGGCGACTTCACGGCAACCAGGGCTTCGAGGTGCGAGAAGCCGGCTTCGGCATTGGCGCGCAGAGCAGCAATTGTCTTCAGCGACAACTCGTTGCCGACGGTCTTGGCGGTTTCGAAGCTCGACTGCAGAGCCTTCTGGGTCGTCTCGGTGCCTGACGCAAATTTCGCATAGGCTTCTTTCGACTGCTCGACGCCCTTTTCGGCGACAGCGCGGACCTGGTCGGCAGCCTTCGACGCGTCGAAGGTGGGGAATGAGGTATTTTCAACGGTGTCAGCGGTCTTGGCCATAGTTTCCATCCTTTCCGGTGGACGGCCTTTCACAAAAGCCGTCTCGTTCATTTACGAAACTGACGTTACGGCATTTATAGTGCATTGCAATATTTTTGTGCGACGCACCATCCCTCTTCCAGCGTTCCGAGGGGGCATGCGGAGGGTCGGTGGCATCTCGAGATCGCCGGTTCTGCAGGAAGAACTCTTCTGGACGGACCACCTGATCCAGCATAGCCTCGCAACAGAGCACGACGTTTTGCCACCTGGGTATCTACTTCAGCCGCTATTCGGCAACCGTCCAAGTCTACGTCAACGAAAGCGTTAAATTCGTGCGCCGCAAACTTTCAGTCGGCGTACCCGCTGGGCACAAGGCGATCGCTTTCCTTAGCGCGCCATCGAGAAGTTGCCTCGATATGGCGGTGGTTGACGCGAAGGCGCGCCTCTACCGCTTCCAGTGCGCCGTGAAGTGACCACCCCTGGTGGTCTATCGGTTAGCCAAGTTCCGGATCAGTGCGGATGCCTGAAGAAGACAACCGCTTTCTATCATCCAGGCATACAGTCCCACATGATCCGACGGGCTGAGGCCGGTGGGCAAATGCACGATAGGCATTCGAACCGACTCATCGTCGATCACCAACTCAACGGATCGAAGATCCGGTGGCACGTTTCCGGGAATTGCCAAAATTGGGGTGTCCTTGTCCCAGACCAAGCTTGTCGCCAGCGACTCTTCATTATAGGCAACCGAAACATCCGCCCTGTGCCCCGGTGGGCGCCAAAGCTCCAGTTTGAGGTCATAAACGCAGCCTGTCAGACGATTTTCGACCGGCACCATCCAAGGTTCCAAGGTGGCGGCCGTCGTGTCGGAAACGCCACGAGACCCACCTATGGTTTGGAGCTGACCAGCGGCATTCCCCAATAGATCCGAAATCGCAGTCAAACTCGAAGAAGCGCCCGCCGCCCCGTTAGAGGTTGATCCAGAACCCGATGCGTCGTCAGTCACCACAACATCCGCAGGTCCCGGCAACGCAGTGACCGAGCCATCGTCACCCATCAAAGTGACAGTCGATCCACCCTCGATATGCACGAGGTCGCCCAGTCTGAACAGTTTGCCGAGCTGAGGCCTGTCCGCGGGAGGATCGACAGCGACAACGACATACTCGCTGGCCGCAAGAGCGCTCGAGCAAGAACCAACTGCTGCGATGGCCGCAGCCAGTAGGAAAATGATTTTGGGTTGCCGATACATGACGCACGTTCAACCATACGCTTGTTTTACTTGCCTTCAAGATAGATCCTATCGCCAGCCTCACCCTGCTTCAGTCTTCCAAGGTGATAAGCAACGAGGCCATCGTTGGGATATTGAATGGCCAGCGATGCAAAGGCAGCAGCGGCAGTCTTGTCACGCGCGGACATCAGCAAATAAGCTTGCGAGTAAGCCTCCACCATCTCGCGATTCATACGCCCGTCCTCCAGCAACTCGAAGGCTGAGATCCACTCAGTCTTGCCTTTCAGACACAACACACCGGATGGCCGAAGCAGGTAGTCATCGGAAGAGTTCGCCACCTCCTCGCTGATGCAGTTCATGGTACCTAGAAACTTGTTCGCGCCTTCGAGCCTGGCAGCGGTGTTCACCGTATCGCCCATGGCCGTGTAGTTGAAGAATCGATTGCCCCCAAAATTTCCGACAACTGCAGGTCCTCGATGGACGCCGATACGAGTGACGCCAACGTCGTGGCCTCTAGACTTTACATCTGTCCGAAATCTTCGAGACATCGCGACGGTAGCGAGCGTTAGTTTTAGGGCCCTTTCGGCTTGGTCCTCCTGCACACCCGGTGCACCAAAAAAACCAATGACTGCATCGCCTATCAGTTTGTCTATCGTGGCTCCATGTTCAATGAAGAGACCACAAACCGCATCGAGGTATTCATTCAGAACCGCAGCAAATACCTCTGGTTCCGTCCGTTCGCCCAAACTGGTGAACCCCTCAAGGTCGGTGAACACGCACGTTATCAAGCGTTCGGATCCGCCGAGGCGCAGTGACGCCGGCTTGCTGACTAGCTCTGCCACGACTGCCGGGCTGAGATACTGAGAGAACGCGTTCTGGACGAAACGCCTTTCTTTCGAGTCCCGGTGCCATGCCAGAATTGCGACGAATCCGGAGAGCCCTAGCAGCAGCATCGACGGCGCGACCATTGGTAACAGAATCCCGGCCTTGGCAAACGCGGTTGCTTCTAAGATCAAAACCGAAACGACTGCGCCGATGATGACCATAGGTTTCACCAGCACTGATATGCGGAGCCAAGCGACCCAGATGCAGAGCGCCGTCGCGAGAACGAAGGGCCCAAACGCCGCCACCGCCCCTGGCGTAATGATTTTGTCGCCCTTGATCAATCTCGCCAGCGCATTGGCATGAATAACGACACCCGGCAGCGCTCCGGCAACAGAGCCGTTCAGCACGGCAAAGGGGGTTGCATGACGATCCTGCAGCGGGAGGTCGACGCCGATCAAAACGAACTTCCCGGCGAACCAGGCCGGGGGCGCGAAAGCGGCGGCGTGTGCCGGATATATTGTCCATCGTGCCGGATGAATGCCTGTAGCCCGATAGTAGACCATCTTCTCCGCAGCTTGCGATGCCGATATGCCGGCGGTCTGCGCGAGCGCTGATGCAAAGCTAGGTTGCCAGTTGCCATTCACCACGCGCCCTGGAAATTCTTCCCGCACAACCGCGTCGACCCTATCATGAGACAGGGCGGCCAGTCCGCGGATGGCGCTTGGCGCGAAGCGACTAAGATACGACAGTTGCTTGTCGGTAAGGTCGTCGTCGTGTGATGCAGATGCGACAATTACCGGACTTTCGGCCGCCTCGATAACCTCAGCTAGGCGCCGATCCTTTTCTGCCTCGGTTGGCTGATCGAAAAGCAAGTCAATGCCTATTGTTCTCGGATGAGCCTTATCGATTCTCTGCACAAGGTCGGCCAAGGCACCCCTATCCAGCGGCGATCTATAGGGAAACCTTTCCAATGTCTGCTCTGTGATCGTTACGATCACGATGTCTGTCGGGGGCGCGACGAAGGGCGAGATGGTCGTCATCAAGACGTCGCGCAGCAGTTTCTCGCCTGAGGGAGAGAATGTGGCAATGCAGGCGCCCAGAATGAAAAAGAATCCGAGCGACGCGAGAAGGCGCCCTTTTTGAACCATTCCGATCGGCGTGAAGACGGCCAAGCTGCGTGCAATTCGTTTCGGTGTCTATCGGCGTGAATCTACACAGCATAGACCGCTGACGAACTGTGGGCTAGCGGTGGGCCCTTCGCTAGATCCGCTGGACTTGACACTGCGAAGCACCGGGCTCAGTCTCGCAAGACTGCTCCGGTTTTATCCTGTCCATCGACTGGTGAATCCGCTGCATGAGCTGAGACTAAGGATATACAGCCATGATGGCGCTTCGCTTCGCCATTGCGCTTCTTCTAGTTTCGCTGAGCGCCCAAGCGTGGGCAGAACGGCGCGTCGCGCTGGTCATCGGTAATTCTGCCTATAGATACGCGGTTCCACTTTCCAATCCAAAAAATGATGCGGTGGATATGACCGCAAAACTGCAGGCGTTGGGCTTTGAGGTGGTTGCAGGCGAGGACCTCGATCTGAGCGGGATGCGCGGCACGGTTCGAGATTTCATCGGCAAGCTGGATGGTGCCGACATGGCGCTTCTCTTCTATGCCGGCCATGGCGTCCAGGTGAACGGCACCAACTACATGGCTCCCGTTGATGCGCGGCTATCCACATATAACGACCTCGACTTCGAAGCCGTGCCCATGGACCTCGTCTTGTCGGCCATGGAGCGAACCACGAAGGTCAACCTGGTATTTTTGGATGCTTGCCGGGACAGTCCGTTCTCACAGAACCTTGGGCGCTCGATGGGTACGCGATCAGGGTCGGTCGGTCGGGGCTTGGCAAAGCTAGGCACGGGCGTTGGATCGCTCATAGCCTTTGCAACGCAGCCCGGGAACGTTGCGCTGGACGGCGAGGGAAGGAACTCGCCGTTCACATCTGCGCTGCTGAAGAATCTTGGTACGCCTGGCCAGGACATCTCCCGCGACCTCATCAACGTCCGTAGGGATGTGCTTGAAGCAACCGACGGCAAGCAAGTGCCATGGGACAACTCCTCGCTGACGGGCGACGTCATTTTGCAACCGTTGTCCGGAAACACCGCTGTCACGGCGGGTGCGAAAGGAGGGGACGTAGAAGTCGCCTATTGGGAGACCATCAAGGAAAAAACGGACAAGCGCTTCTTTGAGGCCTATCTCAGACAGTATCCAAGCGGCGCCTTTGCGGCGTTAGCCAGCTTGAAGATCGACGAGATCGAACAGGCAGCAACAGATCGTGGCAAAGCCCCCTCGATTTCCATCGAGGGCGTGGAGGTTGCAGAAGCTCATCCTGATTTAGATGTGACGCAAGCTTTGGCTGATCCGCGCGCGTTGACAAAGGCAACGCAAACAGAGCTAACGCGAGTCGGCTGCCTTGTCGGACAGGCAGACGGCAAATGGGGACCGGGAAGTCGGAAAGCTCTTCAAGCCTTTGCCGAGCAGCGGGGATTGAAGCTTGCCAGCCTGGAGCCGACGAAAGAGGTGTTGCGCGCAATCAAGAATATCCCAGAACGTGTCTGCGCTCCGGTCAAGGTAAAGGCTTTTGATGGCGCGTGGGCACTGACGCGGCGCGCAGGTAATTCCGCCTGCGATTACACTGAACAGTCAACGACAATCTTTATCGATGGAACGGAAATTTCCGCGATGGTGCCTTTGGCCGGAACAATCACCGCCGACGGGGCATTCGACATCTATTTAAGTTTCGTCGATGACGATGGTGCGCCAAGGCAAAACCATATCATCGGCAGGCTTCAAGGTGCGAAAGGCAGCGGTGAGTTTTCTCGAGTCGGAGGCGAGTGTGCAGGTGTCGTAAGACTTGACAAGCGTACTGAATAGGGCCGGCATTTGCGGGTCCGTGCAAACGCCGACCAAACCATTCGGACGTGGTCCGTCTCATTGAACCAACGTCGAAGTCGCGTGGACTTTGCCGTCGTCGCGCACCTCGTAAAATTTGTCGTTGTCAATGTAGATAAGATGACAAACTGGTTTACCTTGGTCTTGTGAACAGGCCTTGTCACCGTCGAAAGTCAAGGGAACTTTGACCTTTATCTTAGTTTTGTTGTTCACCAAAGCTTCGCCAATGATCTGTTTTTTCTTCCAGTTCCAGACAAGAGTGGCAGTTATGGCAGCTCCAGCGTCGTATATAATTACATTTACCTTTTTCCCATTAGCAAAAGTCTTAAATTCTTCCATCGATGCTTTCTTCGCGCTACTTGGTAGATCCTCGGCCCAAGCGGACATAGCAAGTGAAAACGTAGCTGCGACAACAAGCGATAACAGTTTCATCCTATCCTCCCCATCCCCCGCCGGTTTGACTGACATGTCTATATATTCTTAAGCGAGGAGACTGAAAATTATCATGATAACAAGCTTTCAAGAAGCGGAAATCAGCGCGTCCTAGATGTCGTTGGGGACATTTGCTCAAGTTGAGCGAAGCCGCACATTCTAGCATGTTCCCTAGGATTTGCGCTTAAGCCAACGCGTTCTCAGTGTTTACAATGCGCAGGCCGCCCGAGCGTGTGATGCGCGGTGTTTGGATTGCGAGCCTCATTGCACTTACCGCCGCCTATCTTGCCGACCAAGCGGGCCTTGAGGGCATCGTCTCGAAGCGCGCCGACAGCCCGTATCGAAGCGGCCCGACGACGAATTGGCTGAAGACGAAGAGCTTCACAGTCCAGGAATACGAACTATTGGGCGTCGAGCGCGAGCCGGGCAAGGCGGCATTCGCCTTGCTGGCGAGGCCCGGTACCGGAAAATATGCCGGTTCGGCCTTCATCACCTTGAACCAGGAGATGCGCGAACGGCTGTGGAAGCGTGTCCAAGAGCACGCCGGGCCACCGCCGAAGGGCATAAAGCGGCCGGCGACCATGGGTCAGGCCGGGGTGAAAGCCCACATCAAGCATCTACGGGGCGAGTTCGGATTTCGCCACGCCTCACTGCAGGATTCAGAGAGGAGTGATACCTCCAGCGAACACGGCACGAATTAGCCGGCCTCGCCTCGGACCTTCGACGCCAGTGTGCCAGCATGATTGTTTGTCGAGGAGCATTACTCAACGCGCTTTCCAGAATGGCGGGACGTCCATGGCCCGGGCCATTCTCGGACTCGACTTTTTACTGATTACATGAGCGGATGGCCCCCCGTTGGGGGAGCCGCAGACGCGCTTGGCCGAAAGTGTCTGGCATTTGGTCTGAGATCGATCGGGTCGAAGCCAATTTCTGCCTGCCGCGCTTCACGCTATTGCAAGACATTCAAATTTGAGCTTCCGCACTCATGCTTTGTCGAGAGTATCTCCGTAGGTTTTAGCCGTTCTGAATCGCCGTCGGCGACGATGAAGACGAAATAGGAGAACGCAATGGCTCGCAATCACGTTGAACGTCTTGGAGAGTTTAGGGAAATCTTGGTCGCGACGCGGCGCGAAGGAGTCCGTAACGTGCACCATACTCGCGACGCAATGCGGGCAAGTGGCTTTCAGATCGGGGACAGCGACGGCTCCAGCTACGGAGCTGAGCTGAAGGTGCTCCAAGAGGAAATTGAGGCAGTCGATCGCGCCATCGAAGACGAGAAGCGGTTGGCCTTGGCCCTCGAGAGCGCGGCTCAATCCCGCCGACCGACTAAACCGAGAATCGTGAAGGGAACATAGAGTCCGGTAAGGCCCTTGGCGCCCGTCGCGTCGATCGCCTTCGCTACAGTGTCGGGCTCGTCGCCGCCGTGGTGCAGCGCCCTAAAAGCGGACGTTTCGCTTTCGGCCCCTAGCGCAACGTAGAGCATTTGCTCGGCAAAAATCGCTCCTGTGAACTCCGACGTCGCATGGCGGACCAACAGGTTCGGCCAACATCAGGTGAGACGTAGTCCCAACAAACATGCAGTTCAGACAAATCGATTGCGCGTCTTTGTTGAAGTCGTGCCATGCGGCCGATCCGAGAGGGTCGGCCACCTCCAGCATCCTTCACTGACTGAAATACGCTTGAAAATCGGGGGCCCCATGTAGACTAAGTTGCATGGACTAAGTCATGAGGCCCGCAATGCGCACCGTCAATATCCACGAGGCCAGGACGCATCTGTCTCGTCTTGTCGACAGGGCGGCCAAAGGCGAATCTTTCATTATTGCCAAATCCGGCAAGCCGATGGTCAAGGTCGTTGCCATAGACGCACCTGCCGCCGGCGAAATGCGTCGGGTGGGGTTTATGGCCGGGCAGTTTTCAGTTCCGGACGATTTTGATCGCATGGCCGATGACGAAATCGAGAAGCTGTTTGGCGGCGATGCATGAAACTTCTTCTCGATACCCATCTTCTGCTCTGGGCTGCGGGCGAGCCCGAAAAGCTCCCGCCCGCAGCCCTCGCTGAGATCGAGAATGCCGATAACCACTTGACGTTCAGCGCCGCAACTCCCCTGGGAGATTGCCATTAAACGCGGTCTGGGCCGCCTTGACTTGAAGGTCGATGCGCGTCTTTCCGTCGGGGCCTGATCGACAATGGCTATGATAAGCTGCCAATCACCGGCGAGCATGCCATTGCAGTGGAGGGGCTTCCACCCATCCACAAGGACCCCTTCAATCGGATCCTCATTGCTCAATCGATTGTGGAAGGCATTACTTTGACCGTCGACGATCGGGTCGCGCGGTATCCTGCGCCCGTCCGTCGTCTCTGATCAAGCTGGACCGCAAGCCCCTTGGTAGGGTAGTCAGCTATCGCTTCAGACCACCCATGAAAGCCTTTACTCGAGCAGAGTCGACTTGGTTCCACCAGACGCCGTCGTGCTTCAGCGCGCTGGCGATGATGACCCCGTCGACAATGGCAAGGATATCATTGGCGTTATCCGGGGTGACACCGCTGCCGACCAGCGTCGGCAGGCCGGCGGCCTGCTTGATCATACTTATGTAGCCCAAATCCGCGGCGTGACCGGTGCGCTGGCCAGTGGCGATGATGGCGTCGGCGTCGAAGAAGACCAGGTCCTTGACCAGTTCCTCCACCGGGCGGTCGGCGACGATGGCGTGTGCACCGTGCTTGACATGGGCATCGGCGAAAATGCGGATGCCGTTGGCGCGCAGCCTGGCGCGGTAGCGTGCCGCGCGGCCCGATTCGCCTTCGACAAACCCCTCATTGGCGACGTAGGCGTTCGCCCATTGATTGACTCGGACGAAGCCGGCGCCGGCTGCGCTGGCGATCGCCAAGGCCGGGATCGCGGCATTGGCCAGCACATTGATGCCGATCGGCCTGCCGAGTTCGCGGCGGATGCGGTCGGAAACGACCGCCATATAGGCCGCCGTCTCCGGGCCGATATCATCAGGCTTGGCGAAGGGGATGTCGCCATGGTTCTCGATGATGACGCCGTCGCAGCCGCCGTCGAGATAGGCTTTGGCGTCATCGAGCCCGCGCTGGTAGATCGCCTCGATACCCTCGCCGTCATAGCGCGGCGCGCCGGGCAGCGGCGCCAGATGAACGACGCCGATCACCACCTTTGTGCGGCCGAAAAGGTCCACGAGCGCGTTGCCGCCAGATTGGCCGAGCGGGGTCATGAGAGCTCCATTTGATCGATGATCGCCGCCATCTCGGAGGCGGAAGGACAGGATGCCAGAGTGCCCGGCCGTGTCACGGCGATTGCGGCAGCGGCGAGCGCCAGCTTCAGCGCCGAGATGACCGGCATGCTCCGGGCAAGCCCACCGGCCAGACAGCCGCAGAGCACATCGCCCGCGCCGCTGGTGTCGAGCGCTTCGACTCGCTGCCCCGGCAAGCGAAGCGGTTCCGTCCGGTCCGTGCCAAGCACGATACAGCCTGCGGCACCGAGGGTGATGACGACGGCGCCTGCGCCTTTGGCCACCAGCGCGTGAGCGGCTGCTGTCATGTCATCCCGGCCGGTCAAGATTTGCGCTTCGGATTGGTTGACCACCAGAACCTCCGCCAGGCCGAGATCGGGCAGCGAGGCCGTGTCGATCGGGCTGGCGTTGAGAACGGTGCGCGCACCGTTTCCCTTTGCTGCTCTGAGGCAGGCATTGGTCACGGCAGTCCGTAAATTTCCCTGGCAGACGAGGATGTCGCCGGGAGCGATCCAGCGGACAAGTGCTGTTTGCGCCACCGGATCGAAGGCTTCGCTGCAGGCGACGCCGCTGACGATGAAATTCTCTCCGCCTCGATCGACGACGATGGTCGAGCGGTCGCTCGGCAGCTCGAATTCGCTCACCTCAAGGCCTGACAGCTCGCTGTCGAGGCGGCTCCTCATCCACGCGCCAGCGGGATCCTTGCCGAGCGCCGTCCAGAACGTCACCTCTGCACCAGTCCGTGCTGCTGCGACTGCCTGGTTGGCGCCCTTGCCGCCGAGCCCGTCGGCATAGCTCACGGCATTCAAGGTCTCGCCCGCGGCAGGGAAGCGGCCGACGCGAAACACGGTATCGAGGCAGGCATTGCCGACGACGTGGACATGCATGGCTCAGCTCTCACCGGTCGCCCAGCCCAGCATCTGTTCGAACAGGGTCTTGTAGCCTGGCCAGGCGATGAATTGCGGCGGCAGCCAATGTGGCCCGACATCGGATGTCCAGGCCACGGTGCGGCCCTTGCCGTAATGGCCGGTGACAAGCAGCGGCAGCGAACCATAGTCCGACGACACGCTGGCCAGGACCTCGGCCCCATCCTTCAGCGTCACCTCGTTAAAACCGAGCAGGATCGGCCAGTCCGAGCCGAGGCCCCTGAGGATGGGATGGCTCGACCCTGGTTTCGGCACCGGCGCAAAACCTTCGGGAACCTCGACGCGGTCGTCGTAGGCCAGGCAGTTCACCGGCAGCACGTCCTCGACCGGCGTCTTGCGGTAGCGCGCGCCGCCATTGATGCCTTGGAAGCTGTAGTAACCGCCGAACATCAATAGACCGCCGCCGCCGCTGACGTAATCGCGGAGCAGGCGCAGGCGGTTCGGCGTCGGCTTGGAGTGGACCCAGGTGTCGGGATGCAGCAGCAGCGTGTTGGCGCCGATGTCGGAGAGCACGACCGCGTCATAGGCCGACAGCGCCTCCATGGTCTGTGGAAAGCCGCGCTGCGCCTCATGCGCCGGCATGAACGTCACGTCGAAGTCGGTCGCCTTCAGCGCGTCCAGCAACTCGTCTGCGCCGGTGTGGTAGGTAACGGTCGGAAACTGGTCGAAACCCTTGATATGGGTCGCGGTCGACACCCAGGATTCGCCGGCAAGCAGGATCTTCTTCTTGGACATTTGAACTCCAGTGTAATTCCAGGCCGCTTAGAGCCGCGCGAATACGCTTTTCGGATTGGCGATCAACATGCGGTCGATGGCCGGCTGCTCGACGCGGTGGCGTTTTAGGCGCGGTATGAAATGCTTCAGGATATAGCCATAGCCGAAGCCGCCGAAGCGCGTCAGCATGATCTTGAGGAACACATCCTGCGACAACAGCAGGCGGTCGCCGAAGCCCGCCTCGACAAGGGCGGCGATGGCGCGTGCATTCTCCTCGTCGGAGGGCGATTGCGCGTCCTGGTCGGCGTAATAATAGTCCATGCCGATCATGTCGTATTCGAGGAACGCGCCGCGCCGGGCGAGGCTTTTCTGGTAGTCGGGATCGTCGTGGCTCGGGTTCATGTGGCAGAGCACGGTGTGGCGAAGATCGGCGCCTTCGGCCTCGACGATATCGAGCACCTCGTGCGCCAGCCGCTCCCAGCCAGGCAGATGGATCGACAGCGGCACGCCGGTGATGCGCGAGGCGCGCGCCGAAGCTCGCAGCGACTTGCGTTCCTCGGCGGTGAAATCCTTGCTGACGCCGACTTCGCCGATCAGCCCGGCCATGATCGGCGGCTGCGTCTCGCCGCCGCCGACATCGTTGACGATGAACTCGGTCACGGCGTCCACATCCATCGCCTTCAGCCATTCGGGATGGGTGTGCTCGAGATAGAAGCCGGTGCCCATGACGATCTTCAGGCCGGACATGCGGCTGATGCGAGCGAGCTTTTCGGGGGCGCGGCCGATGCCGATATTGGTGGCATCGACGACGGTGTGGCCGCCCAACGCGCGATAGCGCTGCAGCTCAGACAACGCCAGGTCGGCGTCGTCGAGCGAGACGTTGTCGCGGTTGACGTATGGGTTCATGCGCAACTCGCCGATGATCTCGATGTTCACCGGCTGCTCGGCGATCGCCATGTCATCGGGATGGCAGGGGCATTTCCAGCTGCGCGCCCCATCGAGCAAGATGTGCTCGTGCATTAGCGTAATGCCCATCTCCTCGACCGGAACCGGGCCGAGCACGGTCATCACATGGCCGGTTTCGACCCCGATTGGCAGCCGCCGCCTGGGCACCGCGTCATCGAACAGATCGCTCATCGGCTCAACGGCTCCGCACGGCGCCGCGGAACAGGCGGAAGTTCAGCCAGATGGCGATCAGGATGATCGTTCCGGTGACGATCGGCGTCAGGAAAGGCGACAGATGCGCCAGGATCAGGCCGTTGCCGATGACGGCCACCGTCAGCGCGCCGAGCACCGTGCCGATGATCGTTCCGCGGCCGCCGAACAGGCTGGTGCCGCCGAGCACGACGGCGGCGATGACTTCCAGCTCGAAACCCTGGCCGGCATTCGAAGATCCCGATCCAAGCCGGGCAGCAATAATGATCCCGGCAAGGGCTGCCGCGATGGCGGAAATCACATAGACGAAGAGCGTCGTCTGCCGCGTGTTGACGCCGGCGCGCCGCACCGCCTCGGCATTGGCGCCGATACCGGTGACATAGCGGCCGAATGGCGTCTCGTTGAAGGCGAGATACGCGATGGCCAGGATCGCCAGCGCGATCAGCGCCGGCACCGGCACGCCAAGGAACCAGGCGCGGCCCAGCACGGTGAAAGCGCTTCCGGGCTCGATGGGGATGGAATAGCCGCCGGTGATCAGCAGCGCCACGCCACGGATCACCGAAAGCCCGGCAAGCGTGACGATGAAGGACGGGATGCCCTCATAGGCAATGAAATAGCCCTGTACCGCCCCAAGCAGGGCACCGAGCGCCAACATGGCGAGGATAACGACTGGCCACGGCAGGCCAAACTGCAAAAGCGTCGCCGACAGCGTCGCCACCAGCGCCAGCACGGAGCCGACCGAAAGATCGATGCCGCCAGTGGTGATGACGAAAGTCATTGCCGCGGCGACGATCAGCAGCGGCGCCGACTGCCGCAGGATGTTCAACAGATTGGGCGATGTCAGAAACGCGTCGGTCGCAACCGAGAAGATGATGCAGACGACCAGAAAGAACAGCGCGATCGAGACGACGCTGCCATTGGCGAGCAGCGCATCGCGCCAGGTGCCCCTGCGTACTCGTGAGGGCTGGGCGGTGTGGATCGCGTCGCTCATGCCGGCGCTCCACCGCGATAGCCATTGGTGGCGGAACGCGCATTGAACTTGCGGCCGACGATCAGATTGACCACGTCTTCGATATTAGTGTCGCCGATCAGCCGCTCGGCGACATTGCGCCCTTCATACATGACCTGAATGCGATCGCAGACGAGGAAGAGATCCTGCAGCCGGTGGGTGATCAGAATGACGCTGACACCGCGCGCACTGACCGCGCGGATCAGTTCGAGCACCGCCTCGACTTCGGCCACGGCAAGCGCTGCCGTCGGCTCGTCCATGATCAGCACGGCCGGCTCGAACGAGGCGGCGCGGCCGATCGCGATCGACTGGCGCTGCCCGCCGGAGAGGTTTTCGACCTTGAGCCGCGTGTCGGCAATGACGATGCCGAGCCGATCGAGCATCTGGCGCGTCTCGTCATGCATGCGCTTCTTGTCGAGAAAGGAAATGCCTGCGATGCGGCGGCGCGGCTCGCGGCCGAGAAACAGATTGCCGGCGACATCGACCGTATCGCAGAGCGACAGGTCCTGGTAGACCATCTCGACGCGCGCCGCACGTGCGTCCGCCGGCGAGCTGAAGATCACCGGCTTGCCGTCGATTTCGATGGTGCCGGCGTCGGGAACCACTGCCCCCGACAGCACCTTGCTCAATGTCGACTTGCCGGCGCCATTGTCGCCGACCAGCCCCAGCACCTCGCCCGGCTTCAGCGTCAGCGACACGTCATCGAGCGTCTGGATGGCGTTGTAGCGCTTTGAGATGCCGCTCATCCGCACCCGATAGGTCTGGCCACTGCTCATCTGGAATTCCACGCGATTGCAAGGGATCCGCGGCGCAGCCTCGGGCGGCGCCGCGGCTCGGTCGCCGACGCAGTTTACTTGAACATCGCGCGATATTGGTCGACATTCTTCTTGGTCACGATCGTCACCGGGATATTGATGATCGGGTCGATTTTCTCGCCCTTCTTGATCTTGCCCAGCGCTTCGACCGCGGCCTTGCCTTCGCCGGCCGGATCCTGCTGCACGACCGCCACCACCCAGCCGTCGTCGATGCCCTGAACGGCCTGCTTGGTCAGATCCCAGCCGAACACCTTGACGTCGCCGGTGCGGCCCTGGCTGGTCACCGCCGAAACGGCGCCGAGCAAGGCCGGTTCGCCGGTCGCATAGAGCGAGTTCATGTCCGGATTGGCGGTCATCAGGTTTTCCGAAGCGCTCAACGCGGTCTCCTGAACGTTCTGGCCGTCGACTGTGTCGAGGAAGGTGACGGCCTGGCCGCTTTCGGTCACCGCCTTCTTGAAGCCGTCGAGGCGCTGGTTCTGGATGAATGAATTGAGTGCGCCGACGATACCGATCTTGGCCTTGCCGGCCATATCGGTTTTCACATAGTCGGCGTAGAATTTGCCGATGTCCTCGCCGGCCTTGGTGTTGTCGACGCCGATGAACGAAATATTGTCGCCGTCGGGGATCTGCGCGTCGATGGCTATGACGGGAATGCCGGCCGTCTTGGCTGCAGTGATCGCAGGCTTGACGCCGTTGACGTCGATGGCGACCAGAATGATGCCGTCGACTTTCTGCGTGATGTAGTTCTCGATCGCGTCGTTCTGCGCGCTCGGCACATTGTTGGCGTTGAAAATGACCAGCTTGGCGCCAGCGGCGTCGGCTGCCTTTTGCGCGCCCTCGTTGATCTGGTTGAAGAACAGGGCCTGCTGGTTGATGTTGACGAGAGCGAACGTATCGGCAAGCGCCGATCCCATGGCTGCCGAGCCCATGGCAATGGCGGCGGCACAGCCGGCGAGAAGTTTGAACAGACGCATTTCGGTTCCCCTTGCTTGCGGACCAGACCTCGGCTGGTCCCGTTGGTGCTACAGGCACGAGGCAAGCATTCAAGAGACTTGAATATTTGTCAATCCAAATGAACGCAGAGCGTTGCTCAGAAAGTCGCCGGCGTGTTGACCCAGAAAATGCTAGCGCGTTCCTCGCCGATGTTGCGGTAATGATGCGGCAGCTCCGACCTGAACACGAAGGCATCACCCGTGGCGAGAGCATGGCTCTTGCCGTCGACGATCAGTTCGATCCGCCCGGCGAGCACGTAGCCGACTTCCTCACCGGCATGCTGGATCGGACCTTCGCTCGAGCCCTCTGCCTCGATGTGATGGATGTTGCATTGTAAGAGGTGGCCAGGCGAATACGGGATGATGCGTTCGAGCGAAATTCCTTCGCCACGCCGTAGCGCGTCGAGCGCGATCAAAGGCCTTGCGCCCGCCCGGAATACGATCGCCTCGTCGTCGTCGACTTGCTCGAACATCCAGCCGATGTTGGTGTCGAGAACCTCGACCAGACGGTGAAGCATGGGCAGGGACGGCGAAGCCTTGCCGTTCTCGATCTTGGACAGCAGGCTTTCCGAGCAATTCGCAGCCGCGGCCAGCGTCTTCAGCGTCATGCCGCGTGTCTGGCGGGCGAGGCGCAGCCGAGTTCCAAGTCTTGCGGCATTTACGGTGGCGTCCGTTTCTGACTCTGGCCGCCGTCGATCGATTTTGTTCATCTGTTCGCCAACCATTCAACGGTCAAGGGCAACTATCGCGCGAGCAAAAGACCTCGGCTGACGATTTGCAAGTGCTGATGCGTCAAATTCGAGACTGCAGCGGCAGCTATCTCATCCGGCGAATGCCGCTCCCGCATGAACCGTGCTGATGATCCCGCGCCAGTTATCCCCTATCGCTTGGCTGTCCATCGTGGTCGAAATCGCCAGCCGTTACCGCGTTTGCGTCACGTGGCGAGTGGACTTGGAACAACAATGCGGGCAAGGCGGGCCACGCAGCCAATCTACACAACCACGGCCGCGCCGACATGATAAAATCTGGACTGTCACCGAATTTGCGGAGCGCGCCCAGAAGTCACCCGCGGCAGCGCCCCATGGAGTTACGCCCAGGGCGCGCAGGCTCTCGATAGCCGCGACGTACCCAATGAAATCGCTGGGGCAGTCGCGCACCGCTTGAGCTTCGGCGATTTTGAAGAAAGTCCAACAGAATTAATGGACTAGCATCTTGCTTATGTAAGTTGCGGAAGCGATGCGCGGTTAATGCTTTAGAAGTATAGACACATCGACACGAGGTGCGAAGAAGCAACGCCAATACAGCTGGTTGGTTACAACATATTTATTTTCGCAGATATGGTATTGCCCGTCCGGGGATTCCTGTACACGGTCCCGTGGGATGGTGAAATTATGCGGCAAATAAGTGTACCCGCCGTCTACCCTGGACCGCACCGAAGACCGAGGTATGGCGCGGCAATCTGAACCGCCGCAGCACTTGAATTTGGTCTGTGGGTCAATCTTATCTTCGTACCAATCATGGGCGTTAGCGGCTGTTGCGGCGGCGATACACATCGCCGTGAAGATGAGCCTTCGCATGGCATTCCTCAAGTATCTGGCAGGCGCTGCTCGTTGGGGTTTCCATGTATATTAGCGTTCCATTGAAAATACCATTGGCCTCCGACCGACTTAACGCAGCCCCAGCAACGCTCGCAACGGAAGACCGCATTGGGTCACGTCAGGACGACACTTGCGCCGACCAAAGGTCAGCTCTTGTCGCTCCGGGTTAGAAACCCGACCGTCTGCTCTGCGCCTGATGTCGGCCATAGAGGCGAACTTTGCCTCCGCCCGGAAGCAGACACTGCAATTGACCACGCTGAAGGTCGTGGTCGCGCCAGAGCCTGCAAAGGCACAACTCGGCACACGAGGGCGAACATTCCGCTGCGGAAACAACTTGAAGAAACGCTTCGCGACCCATAGCATGCCGCGCCATGGTGAAATCTGATCGGGAGGTCAGTGAGATCGGTCGGGTTTTTGAGCCAGTGCAAGGTAGGGAGGATAATAATTATGGCTTCCGAAGTACAGGCAAACAACGGCGTTAACGTAGAGGCGCTGCTCGGCGCACGCGAAGCGCTTACCAACGCCCCGGAGGCAGCGCAGTTCAAGTGGCGCGCGGCCTGCGAATGGAAGGATGGCACCCACAGCCACTCGTCGGTCGAGAGCTTCTACGGTCTCGGCGAGGATCAGCATCGCAAGACCACCTTCACATTCGACGCAGACCATCCGGAGGTCTTCGCTTCCCAGGACAAGGGCGCCACGCCCGTCGAATACGTGCTGGTCGGACTGGCGAGTTGCCTGACCGCCGGCATCGCCGCGGTTGCCCAGAACCGGAACATCCAGTTGAAGTCGGTGAAGGCGACCATCGAAGGCGACATGGATCTCGCCGGAATACTCGGCATCGACAGCGACGTGCGCAACGGCTTCAGCGGCATCACGGTGAAATACAACATCGACGCCGACGCCAAGCGCGAGGACATCGAGGCTATCGTCGCTCAGTCGCAGAAGCGGTCGGCCGTCTATGACATTGTCACCAATCCGACGAACGTCACGGTCGTGGTGAATTGAAAGGCGCTTCGAACCGTAGACTCTCCTGATGAGAGGGTGCGATTAGTTCCGTCACCACAGTGATCGTCGGCGCGGGGCACGCGGGGCTCGCGATGAGCCGCTGCCTCGCAGAGCGCTCTATCGACCATGTGCTGCTGGAGCGCGGCGAGATCGCCCATACCTGGCGCACCGAGCGATGGGATTCACTGCGGCTGCTCACCCCGAACTGGCAGAGCCGGCTGCCGGGCTTCCGCTATGACGGCGACGATCCCGACGGCTACCGGACGATGCCTGAGGTGATCGACTTCCTCGGGAACTATGCCAAGGCGATCTCGGCTCCGGTCAGAACCCACACGACCGTTACCTCGGTTCGCAGCGACGGGGCGGGATATCTTGTGCGCACGGACCGCGGCGAGTGGCGGTGTCGGACCGTCGTGCTGGCGTCGGGCGCGTGCAACATCGCGCGCCTGCCCGACGTCGCCAGCCGCGTGCCGCCGTCGGTCGCCATGCTGACGGCACAGTCCTACCGCAATCCGGGTCAGGTCGCCGACGGTGGCGTGATGGTGGTGGGCGCGTCGTCGAGCGGCACCCAGATCGCACAGGAGCTGCAGCGTTCGGGGCGTCAAGTGACCCTGTCGGTGGGCGAGCACATCCGGGCGCCCCGCGTCTATCGCGGCAAGGACCTGGAATGGTGGATGGACGCCGCCGGCGTGCTCGACGAGCGTTACGACGAGGTGGACGACATCAGGCGGGCGCGACGGGTTCCTTCGCTACAGCTTGCCGGCACGCCCAACCGCATCACCCTCGACCTCAATGCGCTCGACGACCTCGGCGTCGGGCTCATCGGTCGTCTTGCCGGCATCACCGAAGACGGCAAGGCCCAGTTTGCGGGGTCGTTGCGCAACATGTGCGCGCTTTCCGATCTCAAGATGGCACGGCTGCTCGACCTCATCGACGAATGGGCGCGCGCCAACGGCCTGGACGCTACGGCCGGGCCGCCGGATCGTCCGCCGCCGACCCGTGTCGAGGACAACCCGCCGCTCGGCCTCGATCTTGCCGGAGGCGCTATCAGGACGATCATCTGGGCCACCGGCTACCGGCCGGACTACTCCTGGCTGGAACTGCCGGTCCTCGACCGCAAGGGCCACGTCCGTCACGACGGCGGTGTAGCGGAACATCCGGGCCTGTACCTGATGGGGACGCAGTTTCTGCGCCGCCGCAAGTCTGCTCTGATCGACGGCGCTGGCGACGACGCGCGTGATCTCAGCGATCATCTGGCATCGTACCTCGGGCAAAATTCAATCTGCTAGCAGAATCAACGTCTGAGACTCCAGAGGGAACAGGTTGGTTGCCGCGACAACCCCGAATTCTGCGCCCCTGCAGTCATATTCCCAAGTGCAGCTTTGGCTTCCAGAAGGGGCGGAACAACTCAATCTTGGGACAGCGGTTCATCACCACTTTCAAGCCCGCTTCCTCCGCCAACTGGGCGGCAGCGTCATCGCGCACCCCAATCTGACCCCACAGAACCTTGGCATTGATTGCGATGGCCTCCTGTGCAACTTCCAACAGATCTTCGGAGCGGCGAAAAACCTCAACCATATCCACAGGCCGGTCGATGGCCGCTAGTGACGCGTACACCTTAAGCCCTCGAATCTCAGCCAGACCGGGACTGGGGTTGACCGGGATCATGTCGTAGCCGATTTCGTGCAGCACCCTGAGTACCCCATAGGAAAATTTAGTTTTATCGGGGCTGGCCCCAACCATCGCGATGGTTTTGACCGATTTCAGAATGTCTTGCAGATAAGCCTCCGAATAGGGCTCATCATGATTCATATGGGTCATTTCTTTGCTTCCAACGGGGTCGCAATATCGGCTTTCAATTCATGAGCGGCCAGCGGGTCAAGGAAGGGGTTGCGATAGAGCTTGTCGTGGCTCTCAACGCCGACCTCCAGCGTGCAGTCGCTCATAGGGCGGGCGACGCAGAGGATTATATAGCCATTGTTGATCTGGCGGTTGTTCAGCGCCCGCTGCGCTTTTTGATCGACTTTGCCGCTGATTATTTTGGCCGCACAGGTTATGCAGCCGCCATACTTGCACCCATACGGCAGATCCACGCCCTGCTCGCGCAAGCTTTGCAAGAGGGGTTTGCGGTGATCGACGTCAAAGGCCGCACCGCCTTGATTGGCGAGAATGATGGTGAAGCAGGTCATACCCAGATGTCACTCGTGCAATCACCCCCGGGATAACGGGTTTCGTGGCAGCGGCTTGGTCCATTTGGTTCCTTACCAAAATCAACAACGAATAGCGGATCGATTTCCATGCCGCCGTTTTCCGTATCGCAATTGACCATCAGCATGCATCCGCCATTGGTGCGGATTTCCGGATAGAACTGATTATCCCACGTCGAGAAGAGTGAGGTCGTCACATAAAGGCGCTTGCCGTCGAGGCTGAGCTGTATCATCTGCGGCCCGCCAGTCACTTTCACGCCATTGACCTCAGGCGCACGTCCGAGAAGTCCGCCCATCCACACTTGTCCGGTAAGCTTGGCGTTGTGCGGGTCCGAGATGTCGTACTGACGAATGTCGCCATGCAACCAGTTGCACAGATAGAGGTATCTATCGTCCATGCTGAGCAGAATGACCGAGATCACGCCCGGTATTGGTATCGGCCATTCGGGATGCGGCTCATTGCCGACATCGACAATTTTTTCCCATTGCCAGTCACCCGCCGCGTCCTTCCACCAATGGATGATATTTGCAGAAAGGGCCGCGCCAACAAAGCCGTGACTGCTGTCGGGGTTATGATGGAATCGCACTTCCAGTGGGATCAAGCCATCTTCACCGAGATAGAATGTTTGCTTTGGCTCCTTCTTTTCAAAATCCCAGAAATGGATTTCTCGGCCATATTTCAGATGACCAACCTCTTCCAGGTCAAAGCCAGGCATGAAGGTATTGGGCGCGGCCCATTCCGAGCTGACCATTACGTTGTGTCGCGGCTGGTACCAGAAATCATAACCAAACTTGATACTGCCCATGGAGTTTTCCCAGCGGCCGACAATCTCGAACTCCTTGCTGAGTTGCAAATAGCCGCCGGGGGCATTGCCCTGGGCGTCACCAAGCATGGAAACGATGATGTCCGAGCCGAGGCAATGCACCGTGTGTGGCGCCGACAGGTTAGTCCTGGCTTTGATTTCAGCGCCGTCTATCACCTTGAACAGTGTCGGGCTGCGCGGATCGGTACCGCAATCGACAATATGCAGATTTGACGAGCGCACACCTGGCACGATCAGATATTTCCGCTCCATGCTCGCATCGCCGTGGCACGACGAACAGGCATTCCAGCCCGAGTGATGAAGCTCATCGCCAATACCCGGCATTTGCAAACGCGAAATCACCTGGCTGTAGGTCGAACTCTCCGGGTCGACATCAATGGTGCACAGATAGTCCGGCCTCTGAATGCCCGTGCCGGTGTAGATGGCAATCGTATAGAGCAGCTTTTCGCGAGGTGCCGTCATCGCCTCGGCTGGAGAAGCATAGCCCGGTCCACAGCAATGATTGGTCATGGGTACTTCCCTTTGAACAGATCACTGGCCAGCCCCAAAGGGGCAAGCTGGAATGTTAGTGCATGCTTGGCATTGGCGCTATGGCCGGGGTGGCTTGTGAAGTGCGCACGTGACGTACAACTTGGCGACAGAGCCCCCGTGGGACCACCCAACGCCAGCTTCTTATCCCGAGGGAACGTTGGCGGAGTGATCGGAGAGCAATGCCTGGACCAAGCCCAAGTGAAAGCCCCCGGCTTCTTTCCACGGTTTCAAGACAGTATTCCAGCGGTCGGGAACGTCTGGGTTGGGTCAGTTCGAGACTTCGAACCCCGGATTGGATGTCTGCATTCTCGCGCGTTCTTACCGCAATCGATCGGACCGCTTCCGGCCATTACCTGATCCTCAATCGCAATCGCGCATGGTCATCCTATCAGGTTGAGCTACCATCGGCGCAATGCGTGTTGGGTCTGAGCGGGTGTGCAAAATGAGAGCAAGTCTCCTTGCAATCGCTACCTCGACGCTGCTGAGCGAACCCAGCACTGCGTGCACGATGCCTGGTTCTTTGAGTGCGGAGGAACGAGCACTCGCCGACAGTGTCTTCGTCGGACCGTTGTCCGCTTGGATCATCCGAAGCAGAGAAAAACCGTAGCGCGCGGTGAATCCTCACGCAGCGGGCTGAGGCCATCCAAGCCTCCGGCTCAGCCGCTACAGCCCGTCAGACGCCCGACCAATTACGGCACGAACCTCTGTCGCTTGGCTACATCCGCCAAAACCTGCTCTGCCTTTTTGGTTGATCGCCTGGGAGTTCGGCCGGCCTTCGCGAACTCGAGCCTGCCTCAGCTTACCTCAGCAACGACTGTCCCCGAGACCGGGTCGGTAAGGCCGAGGTCGCCGCCGAGGTCTTCGAGCATATCGCGGAACGTGTCGAGAATACCGATCATCGACGGCCGCGCGGCGGCGAGGCTGTCCATGTCCTGCCACTCGCCGACAAAGCAGAATGTGGGCTCGCCAGTCTTGATCAGGGCGCCCTTGCGAAAGCCTGTCGCGTTGAGCGCGATAGTCTTGTGCGCTTCGACGAAGACCTTTTCTATGCTTGGCTTTGTGCGAAAGCGGACTACATTGTAGGCGGTCATAGCTTCCTCCGATCGATTGGAGCAGCAACCTTTTTGAGCAGCAATCTTCCTGCGGCAGCCATCCTACTACGGGGGGGCCTCCAGCACCATGTTGGACGGCGTCTCCGCGGTGCGGCGGAAGCGGTGAAGCCACCGCTGGTGACGACCTCCCTCAGCCTTGCCTCTCCGGCCTGGGCGCCAGCCCCGGAGCCCGACATCCTGCGCCAGCGACGCGGGCGTGCACACAAAGGCGGAGGCGGCATAATAGGCGCGCCCGACGGGGTTAACAGCCAGATGATCGTGCGCGAACGGCTCGACGATCATCCACGTGCCGTCCGGCTTGAGCGAGCTACGAGCATGCGTGGCATGGCGTCGAGGCTGCCGATCTCCCCCACAACAACGGTACAACAACGGGGAGGTTGCGCTCTCTGCCAAAACGCGGCTCCGCCTCGCTTTTTTATTGATCACGACAAAAAAACAACGCTAACTGGCTCCCGCGAGGGGCCATGCTGACAAGTGATGAAGTGGGAGCGATCCCGTTGTTTTCGGGTTTGCCGGCGGCAGAGCTGGAGCGGCTGGCGCGGACAGCGGCCGATCTTCACCTCAGCCCCGGAGAGTTCGCGATTCACGAGGGTGGAGAGGCCGCGCTGTTTGCGGTTCTCGCCGGCAAGATCGAAGTCCTAAAGACCTTCGACGGCATCGAGCGAACGCTGGGTTGGCGTCTGCCGGGAACGATCTTCGGCGAGGTGCCGATTGCGCTTGGCTCGGGTTTTCCCGGTGGCTATCGCGCCGCCGAATCTTCCCGCGTCATGCGCATCGAGGTTCAGCAGTATTATTCCATCGCCGCGGTTTCAAAGGACGTGGCCCAAAAGGTCAGCGCGCTTGCCCGCGAGCGGATGGGCGGGCTGCAAAGCGTCACTGCCGAGCCGCAGAGGCCGCGCGTCACATTGGTCGGCCATCGCTGGGACACGGCGTGCGGCGAACTGCGCCGGTTTCTGGCCCGCAACCAGATTTCGTTCACCTGGCTGTTGCCCGACACGTCGGATGCCGAGGCTTTCTGGTCTGCCCTCGGCAGGCCGGCTCTCGATGGTCCCGTTGCCCGGCTGGCGGACGGGGAGATTATCGAAGCACCCGCCGTGCGCGATCTTGCCATTCGCCTCGGGCTGCAGACGCGCCCGCGCGGCGCCGAGTACGACGTCGCGATCATCGGCGGCGGACCGGCCGGTCTTGCGGCTGCGGTCTATGGCGCCTCCGAGGGGCTGCGCACCATCGTCGTCGAACGCGAGGCGCCCGGCGGGCAGGCGGGAACATCCTCGCGCATCGAGAACTATCTCGGCTTTCCAAGCGGCATTTCCGGCGACGAGCTTGCCAGCCGCGCGCTGCAGCAGGCAAAGCGGCTCGGCGCCGAAATCCTGGTCACCCGTTCGGTCGCCGGCATCGACCCGACGACGCACGAGGTGGTGCTCGACGGCACCGATGTCGTGCGCGCCCGCAGCCTCATCCTGGCAACCGGCGTCGCCTGGCGCCGTCTTGCCATCGACGGGTTCGACCGGTTGATCGGCAAAGGCGTTTATTATGGCGCCGCGCGCAGCGAGGCGAGCAGCACGCATGGGCAGGATGTCTACCTGATCGGCGCCGGCAATTCGGCCGGCCAGGCGGCGATGCATTTTTCCGGCCATGCGCGCAGCGTGACGCTGCTGGTGCGCGGCCCCTCGCTTGCCGACAGCATGTCCCACTATCTGATCGAGCAGCTCAGGGCGAAATCCAACGTAAAGGTCCAGCTTCGCTCCGAAGTCCAGGCCGTGCACGGCGAGACGCACCTGACGGCGATCGACATTCTCGACAAGACCGGCAACGAGGTGAGCCGGCACGAATGCGGCGGGCTGTTCGTGTTCATCGGCGCCAACGCCGAGACCGAGTGGCTGCCGGCCGACGTAGCGCGCGATGCACGCGGTTATGTGCTGACCGGCGACGACGTGAAGAAGGCCGGGCTCTGGTCGCATGGCCGCGACCCCTACCTGCTCGAGACCAGCGCGCCCGGCATCTTCGCCTGCGGCGACGTACGCCTGAGCCCGGTCAAACGCGTTGCCTCGGCGGTCGGCGAGGGCAGCATGGCCATCGCCTTCGTCCACCAGTATCTGGCCAATGAAGAGAAAGTAGACCGCAACCAAAGCTAGAGGGTCAAGTAACCAGAATGTCATCAGCCGGTCGATGCGGCGTGAAAACCGCCAATTAAGCATCGAAAGCACGCTTGAAGGCTGGCCGCACTTCGCCGCGGGCTACATAAGCGGAGAGGTTCGGATATTCGTTTAGTATACCCGATCCGTTCAACCTGCGCAGCACCGCCACCATCAGAAGGTCACCGGCGCTGAACGCACCATCGAGCCAGTCGGCATTGCCCAGGCGATCGGAAAGTTCGCCCAGCCGGCCACGGATGCGATCCTCGACCATGGGCAGGCGCTGCTTATGCCAGGTCTCGTCGCGGGTCGTCAGCGGAAGGGCAGTTTTCTGACTAGGTCGTTCGAGAACCGGACCGTCCGCATCCAGCCCCGAAACGGTCATTCTGGATGCCAATTTGCGTGAAGCGGTCCGCATGGTGCAGGGTGGCGCAAGCATGGTTCAGTCGAAGAAGCCTGCATCCTCTTCCCGGAGATACTTCCTGGCTGCTTCGGCGTCGATATCGAGGCCCAGCCCCGGCGCTTCCAGCAAGTCCACCATGCTGTCCTTCACGATCTGCGACGGCAGGCCGATTACGAGGTCCTCCCACCAGGGGTCGGAGGCGCTCGGGTATTCGAAGGCAATGAAGTTGGCGGGCAGGGTGGCGCAGACATTGATCAGCGCGCCGAGGCCGAGAAGGCCGTTCGCGGTGCCGTGCGGTGCCATCAGGATCGAGTGCATACAGGCGTGCTCGGCGACCCATTTGAGCTCGGCAATGCCGCCAATATCGGCCGGATCGGGGCCGATGACGCGCACCGCCTGCGTTTCGATCAGCTCCTTGAAATTGTGCCGCAGGTATATCTGCTCGCCGGTATGAATTGGCGTCGAGGTGGCGGTGGTCAGCTCCCGATAGGCCTGCGGATTGACCCACGGCACATAGTCGCCGGTCAGCATGTCCTCGAGCCACATCAAATTGTACTTCTCGACCGCGCGAGCGAACTTGATCGCATCGGACAGCATCCAGCCGGGGCCGCAGTCTAGCGCCAGGCCGACCCTGTCGCCCAGGAAATGCTGGCGCGAATGAATGCAAAACCCGATCGCGTGCGGTTTTCGAAGAGCAATTTGAGGTGAACTTCCTCAGACCACGCCCGGGCGGAGCCATCCCCCGCCCGCGTCGCGGCAGGCAAGCCCGGATACTCGAACGTGTGCGTCCAATCCTCCTGACTCGTTCGTGTCGACATGGCTTGCGATCTCCGACTCAGGCGGAACCCATGATTCACAACCGACCCCAAGGGACACTGTTGCCGCCCATCTAGCCGTATTATCGGTATCGGCGAAGCCGCTGATCTGTGCTAAGCCGCCGCCCGAATAGCCAAAGGAGTACACCCGTGAGCGAGCCGACCGTGGCCGAGGCGACCGACAGCATCTATGCATCGCTCCGGGTGAACAATGCCGACATCGACGCACATATCGCGGCGCTCAAAGCAGCGCTGGCGCGAGAGGGGATAGAACAAGCGGTGTTCGATCCGACCAGGCTGGCGCAGAACAACCGTTCGGGCCGCAAGCTAATGCAGGCTTATTTTCGGCAGCGCGGCGTGAGCGTGAGGTTTTCGGCCTCGTAGGGGCGCACGCTGCGGCGCCACGGCCCGCCGGCAATCATTGTGGTCCAAGATCCCGCAGGGAGTTCAGGCAAGTCCGCTTTTGGCTTCTGTAGGCCGGCATGCGGCTTCCGGCCCCGCCGACGTCAAAGTACCTAGGAAATCGGCCGACAAATGGTCAATTCAATCACCTGCTCCGGCTGCCGAGTACATCAGCGACCGATTCGCCGCTTCTGGCTTGCGGATTTGACCGGATCAATCGCATGAATCTGCCGCCTTGAGCGCTTCGGCGCGGTCAGATTTGTCTAACGCTCCTATCCATCGAACCGACGCGAAGAATCGTGGATAGTCGCCCGAACACAAATCGAACAAGCGGAGAAACGTCGCCACCCGATCGCCGTAGACGGAAGTCGCGGCGAGCTTCGCGTTGTTGATCGGAGAATCGAACCAGACATCGTACCTCCGGTATCCATGCCAGCGACTGTCGCGCATCTCTCGGTAGCGCATCCGCAGCCGTTCGATCGCGGCTATCTTTGCGGCCCGCTTTTGCTCAGAGGTAGCGCTGTCGTCATAGACGTGCCTTAGCTCGTCTCGGGTCTGCGACACCAGCGCAAGAAATTGAGCTCTGCGCCTCCGGTCGGCTTCGTAACGGCGCAAACCGGCAGTATCCCCATTCGCGCGCAGCCATTTTCTTACACCGGTTGTTTCGACAGCGGTAGCGAACGCCTCGTTGAACCCGGAATCGTCCTGTACGTAGACGCGCTGGTGGGCCAGCTCATGGAACACCAGCCCTGCAAGACCCGCTTCATCTTGGCTGAGCATGGTGCTTAGCAGCGGGTCACTTGACCAGCCGAGTGTGGAATATGCAGTGATGCCCGTCACATAGACGTCCAGGCCCTGTCTCTGAAGTTCGACAGCGGTTTCAATCGCAGACCTTTTGGAGAAGTATCCTCGGTACGGAACGCATCCGAACACTGGAAAGCACCATGTTCGTGGCGTCAGCGAGAATTCCGGCGCTGCGAAGATGGCCCATGTCACCGCGTCCCGACCAACGTCAACATAGCTGCGGTAGCTATTGTTGTCCGGCAGCGCTAGTTCATCTATCGCAAACTGTCGGATGGCGCTCGCCGATGCCATTCGAGCGCGCAATATCCCAGGGGTCGAAGGATTGTCGATCAGCTTTCCTACATCCTGCCGCGCCGCCATGATCTCCAGGTGACCCTTCAGGGATTGTGCGTAGTAGGAAATGCTGGTGCAACCTGCCACGCCGGACATCACGATCATCGCAGCAACCGAACGAAAAAAAGCATGCATCATGCCCACAGCATCGCTCACACGTCCGGATAGGGCAAATGTCGCAACTACGCCCGGTCCGAAACCATCGCGCCAATTTGGTTAAGATCCTGGATGGGGTTTAGGCTAGACGTTCGTCCTCGGCAAGATTGTCACAATTCGGTCACACGCCGCCAAATTGCCGAATGTCCGGACACGGCGGCCTGAAGCAACGCAGCATTTTCCACTTTGAGGCGAAGTAATTCTCAACTATGGTCCGCCAGGCTTTTGGCATGGGGGGGAATATTGCCGATGGTTTTATCACGCAGGGATGTCGTGCTCGGCGGCCTGGCGCTGGTCGCGGTGGGTGCAACCGGCAACATTGCTCAAGCAGCGGCGGCAAAATCCTTTTTCGCCGGTACCGCCAGCGACAACAATTTTGTGTATCGCAAGACCAACTTCGCGAAGATCGACAAGAGATGGCATCGCCAGATCGTCAAGTATTTCAGCAGCGAGCCGGTCGGCACCGTCGTGGTCGATACCCGCCACCATTTCCTCTATGTCATCATGGAAAACAAGACCGCCATCCGCTACGGCGTCGGCGTCGGCAAGGACGGCTTCAAATGGTACGGCCGCGCGACGATCGACCGCCGCGCGCTGTGGCCGCAATGGGTCCCGCCCCCCGAAATGCGGAAGCGCAGGCCGGACCTACCGCCCATGGTCGCAGGCGGCGCGTCCAACAATCCGCTCGGGCCGCGCGCGCTCTATCTGCACCGCAACGGCGCCGACACCGGCTACCGCCTGCATGGCACGCTGGAGCCATGGAGCATCGGCACCGACGCTTCCAGCGGCTGCATCCGCATGTTCCCGGAAGACATCATCGACCTCTACCAGCGCTGCCCGATCGGCACCGCGGTGCAGGTCCTGCCGCACATCGCCGACCAGGCGCCCGCTTCCACCACTGTCGAATGATTGGCGCCTCATGAACCGCATGATTGAAAACACCCGCCGGCTGCTCGCCGCCGGCCTGCTGGTGCTGGCCGCATCCTGCTCGACCAGTAACACGCTGGCCCCTTCCACGCCCGACGTCACCAACACCGAGGTTGCCGGCTTCCAGAACGTGCAGCCGGGCAGCGAGGAGGATTTTATCCTCAATGTCGGCCGCCGCACCTATTTTACGCAAGGTTCGGCCGCGCTCGATTCTGTCGCCAAGGCCACCCTCGACACCCAGATCGCCTGGTTAGCAAAGCATCCGCGCTGGCTGCTCAAGCTGCAGGGTTTCGCCGACGACCCCGGCGCAAGTGAAATGGCGCTGTCGCAGCAGCGCGCCGATGCGGTGATGGACTACCTCGCCGCCGGCGGCATAGATCGCAACCGCATGTGGGCCAAGGGCTACGGCAAGGACAGGCTCGTCCGCGAGTGCCCCGACACCGCCTGCAGGTCGCAGAACCGCCGCGTTGTGTCTAATTTGCGCGATGAGAGGGACGAGCCGTAGGGGGCTGCTGTTCTGCTTGTGACCCGAAGCAGAGTCTCACACGCGACGGCGGCATGGCTGCTTTGCGCCTAATGTCGGTCATCTGGCTCGCGTTCTTTGATTTCCCGAAGCGGACGCAGCGGCATGCGTCGCTAGGATAGTAATTGCGGACGCAGCTGTCACTGGTTCAGGCAAGGCGGCAAGTAGACGACCAAGGTCAGTCCGGAATACCGGCACGGCGCAGGAGCGTGACAATCTTATCGAGCACCTCCGCCTCCCTGTAGGGTTCCTAGCGACGAAAGACTTTGAGTGTGAAGCGCGGATGGGCCTGGGGCATTACCGCGATCGTCTCCGCGGCCGCATCAGGCTGGCCATCGGCCAGCCTGGCAAGTCGCAACATAAAACTGAGGAAATGAAGGTGTTTGGTACGCATCGGCGCCCTGAGCGTGAGCGCCACCAGCGCTCGTGGCCCACTTCAAGGGTCGTTTGCAGCCCATGACTTCTGCTGGGCCGCATACGGTCGGCCGTCACTCCGGCAACCCCGCGAACCGCATCTGCTTGATCCAGCGGTCGAGGCTTCCGGGTGCGGTCCAAATCTTGTCCCACTCCCTGCGTTCTTTACTGATGGATTCACTGGGAGTGTTCTGGAGGAAAACCGCAAGCGCTTCCTTTGCCTCTCGCTTGTTTCCTAGACAAGCGTGGATCCCCGCAAGCATGCGCTGTGCGCCGCTCGGGATCCTGGACATTTTCCGCATCGCAGCCAGCGCCGCCCCACAATCGTTCTTTTCCCAGAGCGCCCAGCCCATCTGCCAGTGAAACCAGTCAGGGTGGAAGGGATCGATGCCTTTGGCCTGCTCGATCCGATCGATCGCTTCGTCGGCGCGGCCAACATACAGCAGCACGTTCGTACTCATGACGAGGATATGCGAGTTGCTCGGGTTCAAGGCGATCGCCTGATCGTACTGGGCAAGGGCCTGCTCGACCTCTCCGGCTTCGGTGTGGATGCTGGCGCGGACCTCATGCGCTTCTGCGTCATCAGGAGCGAGCAGGATGGCCTTGTCGGCGTATTTGGCAGCGAGTTTCAACGCCTCGTTCCGGTTGTGTTCCTGCGCGTGCCACCCGAATACCGCGTCATTGCGATAGTACCAGGCCAGCCCGATATAGCCGAACTGGGAGTTCGGATCCTCTTCGATCGCCTTGAGGCTGAACTGCCTTAACAGCTCGTTCCCCTCGGCTGAGATATCCTCTCCGATCTTGGCCCTCCCCATCAGGTAATAGCGGAGCGCGCTGACCTGCGCGGCATCGCTCTGTGGCAACGGTCGCTCGATCCTTATTCCGACCCGATCCGCAAGCGTGCGGATGATTTCCTCCTGGACGACGAAAAGATCGCCAATCTCCCGGTTGTAGGAGTTGGCCCAGACATGTGATCCGTCATGCGCATTCAGCAACTGGGCGGACACTTTCAGCCGGTCTCCGATCTTCTGCTGGCTGCCTTCGAGCAGGTAGTCGACGCCGAGTTCATCTCCAATCTGTCTGGCGTCGATCGGCTTACCGCGGTACCTGAAGCTCGAGTTCCGGGCGATGACGGCATAAGTCTTGCTCCGCGCCAGCTCGGTGATGATCCCCTCGGCAACGGCATCGCTGAGATATCCCTTGTCCGCACCTGCACTCATGTCGTCGAAGGGAAGGATCGCAATCCTGGGCATGTCGCTCGAACGAACGGGAGCGGCTCGCCAGGCTTCCGCGCCGTAGTATGCGCCGATCGCTGCCGCAAGGAGAGCGAGTGCAGCAAGAATGAAGCCGCGCTGCGAGAATCGGGTCCTGGCACGTTCCGTGCCGGCTGCGGCGTTTGGGTCCGCCGCGTCCGATAGATCGGCGTTCAGTCGGTAGCCTCTCTTTGGGACGGTTTCCACCATCACGTGCGCGTCGTCCCCCAACGCGCGGCGAATATCGGCAATGCATTGAGTGAGGCTGTCGTCGGTCACGAAGGTATCGGGCCAAACCGCCTGCATCAGAGCATCCTTGGACACGATTTCGCCCGGTCGCGCCGCGAGCACCGAGAGCACCTCGGCGGACTGGCTGCGAAGATTGACCGCTTTGCCTTCGACGGTTCGGAGTTCTTTGCTTTTGCTCAGGAAGACGAAACCGCGGAACGTGATCGTTTCAGCAGATTTCAGGTCAATTTCAGGGGCCGTTCGGGACATTTCACCTTCCTGGCGCGCTTCCTAGTCTAGCCCATTCGGCCTTCGCCTCCAAGCGACCCCAGCAGCACCGGATGAAACGGAGGACGACATGAATCGCACCAAGCTCATCATCGCTCTGGCTCTTCTCTTGGCAGTGCCAACGGCTGCGAAAGCAGATCCTCAATCTCTAAATGCAACCGCGCATGTAATTTCTCTTGTATTTATCGATGGCCGCATCGATGAACGCCGAGAACAAAAATCTTTCGACACGATCAAAACCTGCCTCGCATGGAAGCACCAGGGGGAATTTCTTCCGCCGCAACCGGGTTCTTTTGCTTCTTTCACGTACTGTGAGCTAACTAACGTTGGTCCTGCTCGGACGGCCAGTATCTTCCAACTTACCCAGGAGGGTCAGTGAGGGCGATCCTCGACTGCCCCTGCCGCGCCGCCCGACGACGGCGACCCCGACGAACCGGACGACTTCCGCCCGCCGTGCCCGTGCTGCGGCGGCCGCATGATCGTCATCGAGCTGTTTGAACGGTGGAGGCAACCGCGCGGACCACCACACGGCTCCCGGTCGACCGGGAGCAGCACGCCATGACCCGGCATGGAATGGTTCAGCCTTCAGCTGCAGGCACTCAGCCTCCGGCAACGGATCGACGCACGTCCATGATGATCCTCGATGCTGAAGAGGTCGCGTCCAGCTGCCGACCAAGCCGACAACACCGCGCGGGGGCGCAACGAAGCGGTCTGTCCGCATTCACCCCAGCGCTTCCCGACGGCGGTCACGCCATCGCCGACGTCTGCCGAAATCCGAAATCCCCATAGCCATCGTCTGCGGCCCGCGGGTTCCTTCCTCGGGGACTTTCGTACGCCTGCCGGCGCCCGAAACTCTTCACGTGAGCCGAACGGCGGCTTTAACTGGTCCCGCGGCAATAACCGGACGGACAGCAAACGGCCCCGTGCCGCAGGCAAGATCGGTGAAGACGAAGCGTCCCGGCCCCTCGGCCCTCGGACTCCATGCAGCAGGCCATAGGGCCTCGCGATGGGCCATATAGCTGGCTTCGATGACTTTCTGGTTGGCCGCCAGCCCGTTGGCGAACAACTCCTGATTAGACGCCATTTGCCGCCCGGCCTTGGAACTTGACGTTCTCCCGCGCAGTCCCATCCAATTGCCGCCCGCGTGGGTAACGCGGATACTTCACCAGGTCCCGAAATCACATGCGCGCAGCCGCCGTCTCTGTCTGATCTTTGGACTTAAACATATCAGTAGAAAATAGCTGTAACCATCTTTCATCTTGCCGCGTATGGTCCGATCATCTGCCGGTGCAAGTTTGAGGACATGCAATGAAGAAGGTCGCTGCTCTCCGGGTACTTTCCCTTGTTACCATGCTGCCCGCCATGGCAGCCGCGCAGTCCTACGTGCCGGAGCTTGGGCCATCGCCGCCGCAGGATGCTGTGCAGCTGTATCCCGGCGGTGTCGAGAAGGCGCTGGCCGCGCTGCCGGACATCGTCAAGAAAGTCGAGGAAGCATCCGACGTTCCCGGCTTCGCCGTGGCGGTGGTGCATGGCGGCAAAATGATCTTTGACGAGGGCTATGGCCTTCGCGACAACCGGGACGACACTTCTAAGGTCAGCAGCACCACCATTTTCCAGGTCGCCTCGGTGTCGAAGTCGATCTCGGCCATGGTGGCCGCGATCGCCATGACGAAGGACCACAGCTTCGACTGGGATACCCCGGTCCGCAAGGTCTGGGACGGCTTTCGCCTCAATCTCGACTATGTCTCGGGCAACGCCACCATCGGCGATTTCTTCGCCCATCGCTCGGGCCTGCCGATGGCGGCGGGCGACGAACTCGAGGATCTCGGCTTCCGGCGCAAGCAGATCGTCGGGAGCCTGTGGATGGTGCCGCTCGATCCCTTCCGCATCTCCTATCACTACGCCAATTTCGGCACGACG